>CAMEOL010000007.1 GCA_945929765.1 uncultured Gemella sp. | reverse complement strand
TTCTTACAATTTCTCACATAGTAAGATCGGCTATTGCACAAAATAGAAAAATATTACTATTGGGAAGAGCTATTGAGGATGCAGTTACAAGTGCAAGAAAATTAAAATATTTAAATATAGAAGATGATAAATTTATAACTATAGATCAGCTAGCCGATTATCCAAAAAATGAAATATTTATTCTTTCTTCAGGGGAACAAGGGGAACCAATAGAGGCGATAAAAAATATCGCAGAAGAGAAATTTAATGGTATAAAAATAGAAGAAGGAGATACCATTATGGTAGCAGCAACTCCATCACCAACAATGGAAGTAATGCTTTATGATACTCTTAATTTATTAGTAAAATTAGGAGCTAATGTAGTATCTTCATCAAAACGACTACATGCCTCAAGTCATGCAACAAAAGAAGAATTAAAATTAATGCTAAATATTCTTCGTCCTAGATACTTTATCCCTGTTCAAGGAGAATACAGAAATCTAAAAAAACATGCAGATTTGGCAATTGAAACGGGTATTTCTGAAGAAAATGTGCATTTATTAGAAAAAGGAAGTACACTAGAAATAGTAGGGAATAAATATCGTGTTTTAAAAAATAATATTAAAGTAGGAAATGTTCTTGTAGATGGTAAGAGTGTAGGAAGTGTAGAAGAAAGTGTCTTAAAAGATAGAAAAGTACTTTCAAATGACGGTATTTTTGTAGCATCATATGCTATAAGCAAAAAAACAAAATCACTAGTTGGACGTCCATGCATTCAAACAAAAGGATTTGTATATGTTAAGAAGAGTCAAGAATTAATAAGTGAAGCAGAAGAAAAAATAGTAGAATATATCGTCAACAATCCGATACGTTCATTAAAAGAGTGTTCATTAATCAAATCAGAAATAAGAAGTATGCTTTCAAGTTTATTATATGATAATACGAAGAGAAAACCTATAATAGTAGTGAATTTTTCATTGGTTTAAATAAACAAAGTATTGTTTTTAAATAAATATTACAAAATAAATAGTAGGAGGATTATATTATGTCAAAAATAATTGCGCATATAGATATGAATTGTTTTTATGCCAGTGTTGAAGAAAAATATAATCCTTCTTTACGTGACAAACCGATAGCTATTGCTGGAGAAGTAAAAACGAGACATGGAATAATAGTAACATCTAACTATATTGCTAGAGATTTTGGTGTAAAAACAACAATGAGAGTTGGAGAGGCGAAGAAAATTTGCCCTAACTTAAAAATTTTGAAGCCAAATATGGAGAAATATCAAGAACAATCGAAATTAGTTTTTGATTTAATAAGAACTTATACACCTTGTGTAGAAGTAGTTTCTATAGACGAAGCATATGTAGATTTAACAGAAGTGAAAGAGCCGATCAAAACAATGGCAATTATTCAAAGAAGAATTTATAAAGAATTAGATCTTCCTTCAAGTGTAGGATTATCTTATAATAAATTTTTTGCTAAGATGGCTTCGGATATGAAGAAACCTAAAGGATTTACAATAATTAATCATAAAAATTATAAAGATTTATTATGGAGTCTAGATGTTGCAGAAATGCATGGCTGTGGAAAATCTTCTGCCGAAAAATTAAAAAAATACGGTATTAATACTATTGGGGATGTAGCAAATGCAAACGAAGTTATTCTAAATAGTATTTTAGGTATTCAAGGACTAAGATTGAAACAAAAAGCAAACGGAAACGATAATAGGAAACTAAAATATTCAGTTGAAAGAAAGTCTATAGGTAATTCAAAAACGTATCCTAAAGACTTAGATGACTATAAAGAAATAAATAAGGAAATAAAAGCTTTAGCTGATAAAGTATCACAAAGAGCTAGTAATAGAGGTTATGTAGGTAATAACGTTTCTGTAATAATAAAGTATAATGATTTCAAAACAATTACTAGAGCTAAAAAAATAAATAAGTATATTAATAATTCAGAAGAAATATTTAATTATGCTAGTGAATTAATTTTTGAAAACTATGATTTTGAAAAAGGAATAAGATTGCTAGGAGTTTCTTTAAACGAAATAAGAAAAAAAGATGAAATAAAAGAACAATTAGATATTTTTATTGATTATAGTAATGATAAAAATATTAAAGCAAAAAAAGTTATAAAACAACTTAGTAAAAAATACGGAAAAGATGTAGTTCTAGAATTACGAGAAATGAATTCTAAGAAGAAAAATATTATAACAACGAGTTTTAGCAAAGACTTTTTGGAGGATTAAATTTAGATGTCATTAAATATAAAAAATAGATTAATAAGGGTAGCTGACTTCGTAGAAGGAAAAAGGTTAGCAGATATAGGAAGTGATCATGCTTATTTGCCAATATATTTGGCTAAAAATAACAAGATTTCATTCGCTATTGCAGGAGAAGTAGTAGAAGGTCCACATAAGAGTTCGATACAAAATGTCAAAGATAATAATCTAGAAGAGTTAATTGAATGTAGGAAAGGATCGGGATTAGAAGTAGTAGAATTAGCTGACAATATAGATGTTATTACAATATGCGGTATGGGAGGCAAATTAATAGCAGATATATTAGAAGCGGGGAAGAAAAAACTAGAAAACAGACCTCAACTAATTTTACAACCGAATGTGGCAGGGAATTTAGTAAGAGAAAAACTACAACAACTTAACTACAATATAATAGCAGAAGATATCTTAGAAGAAGATGGACATATTTATGAAATAATAGTTGCACAATACGGGACAATGGAATTAACAGAGACAGAATTAATTTTCGGAAAATTTTTACCGGATAATCAAAATGAAGCATTTAAACAAAAATACAAAATAGAACTAGAAAAGATAGATTATATTTTAGAACAACTAAAAAATGCTAAAAATGTAGATGATAATAAAATTATATCTTTACAAAATCAAAAAAATATGATAAAAAATATATTAGGATAATTATATACAACTATAAGGTAAGATTATATATCTTTTTCTTATAGTTGTTTGTTAGTATAACTTGAAAGTATATGGGATAAAATTATGGAAGTAGCAAACAAACAAGAAGCAAAAGATTTACTAAATTTTAGTGCTAAAATGGCTCGTTTAATGATGCAATATGGAGCAGAAGTTTATCGTGTTGAAGACACGCTATATAGAATTATTGGAGCATACAAAAATATACAGACTGTACATATTATAGTTAATTATAATTTCGTTATTATTAACTTTATATATGAAAATTCTAATATTACTACTATGAGAAGAATTGTTATAGGGGATAAAAATTTAGAAAAGTTGTCGTTGATGAATGATTTATCTCGTAAAATAGTTGCAGAAGAGTGTACAGATTTGAACGCTGCTTTTGCTACATTAGAAAAAATAAGGTATACGAAACCTTATACAGATTTTTCGGTAGTTATGGCGCTAATAATTTCAGCTCCATTTTTTGCAGTTATGTTTGGAGGAACATTCAAAGATAGTTTATATTCGTTTGTTATTATGGGAATTGAGGCTTATTTTTTAATATATGCAACCAAGTTTAAATTAATGTATTATTTAAGTAATTTTATAGGTGCTTTCTTGGCTACTGTATTGACTAATTGGGCTGCAATGTTCTTTGAAATTCATAATCCTGCAAGTATTATTATTGTAGGGTTAATGCCTTTAGTTCCTGGGGTTCAAATAACAAATTCGGTAAGAGATTTTATGGCTGGAGATTATATGTCGGGAATTGTTGGGACGATGTCAGCATTCTTTATCGCTTCGGCTATAGCTTTGGGCGTTGTTTTTGGATTAAGGTTAACTTAGGAGGATAATATGACAGCAGAGTTTAGTTATAACATTAGTTACTTATTAATACAATTTGCTTTAGGTTTTATTGTTACTTTTGCATTTGCAATATTTTTTAATGCTCCTAAGAAATCTTTAGCTGATTGTTCATTTATAGGTGCTCTTGCTTGGATGGCGTTTTTATTTTCACGTCATTTAACGAATGACGTAGTAGTTGCTACTTTGGTAGGTGCTATTTTAGTAGGGTTAATGTCTGGAAATGCATCAAAAAGATTAAAAATGCCTGCGACAGTGTTCATTTATACAGGGATGATACCATTAGTACCAGGGTATGGTATTTATTATACTATGCAAAATTTAGTTACAAAGAATTATTTTGTAGGTGCTAAGTTAGGAATAGATACATTGTTGCAAGCCGGAGCTATTGCAATGGGAATATTAATAGCATCAGTTTTCTCTGATTCTATTAAACGAGTAAAAATAAGAAGAAAAAAATAAAAGTAAAATATTTAGATTATTATAACAAAAAACACGTGGTAATATAGAGTTTAAATCTTAAGTAGAAAGGGCTATAAACTCTCGTATATTTCACGTGTTTAAGTTTTAATAACTAGTTTTTTAATTTTTGTGAAGTTTATATTTTATATAAAATCTATGTTGTTTCTTCTTTTAAAATATTATTTTTATTATTTTTGACTAATTTTTCTAAAATTCTAATTGTAGATAAAGAAAAACCTAAAAATGGCGCTAAATACATAATCCATAGAGGAAGTTCTAAAGCGGGACTTACTTGTCCACTTAAATAAGTTTAATATACAACGTTGAAACTATAAATACTCATTATTATGAAAAAAAATAAGTAATATTATTTTATTGATATATATGATAACGGCAACAAACCTGTTAGGTAACAAATCTATAATTTGCATAATTTTTAATGAATTACCTATTTTAATACAATAAGGAATACCAATAAAAGTAGACCATATAAATAGATAGCGAACAGATTCTTCAGACCATACTATAGAATTATGAAAAATGTACCTAGCTAAAATTTGTAACAGTAGTATTATAGATATCGATATTAGTAATAGAACTAAAATATATTCTTCAAACTTATCTACAACTTTTTTCATAGTAATTCTCCTTTAAAAATATTTTTAATTGTTTTATATAAAAAAATTGCTGTCAGTATCATTTTAATTGATACAATAACAATAAACTTTATTTATATTCTATAACAATATTTTACTTTAATATCAGTTGTAGTACAAATTGAAAAAAGGGGCGATACTTATAGAAAAAAATTAATAAGTTAAAAAAAAAGACAGAGATGACCTAAAGATAGACATATCTGTATTAAATATATTTTCTATATAAAAGTAATGTATTATTAAGGTTCAAATTATCTCAATAATAATTTTTCTTTACTTTAGGTATCTCCGTTTTTTATTAATATGATTTTATATATTTACTAAATTTATAAGTTCCTACATATTTTATAAATTCATTAACAGCAGGAATATTGTTTTGTTCTTTTAAATAAGCTAAGTAAAAGATTCTATTTTGTTCTATATCTGTTATTGTTAATTTTTTTATGTCTAAAGTTTCTAGTAATGGCATGTCAGGAACGATAGCTATTCCGAAGCCTTGAGAAACTAGTCCAGCAACTACTTGATCTTCTTCAGCGGTATATTTTGTGTTAGGATATTTTTTTATTTTCGAAAAATTAGGCATGATTATTTTGTGAAGACCGGTATTTTTTTTGAAACTAATAAAGTCATAATCTAATATTTCTTCGAGAGATACAGATTCTTTCTCTGCAAGTTCATGATCCGAAGGAATAATAAGCAATAGTTCTTGGTTACCTAAGGGGATATATTCTATAGAAGAATCGTCGTTTATTTTAGAGGTAAATATTACATCATAGTCACCTTTTTTCAACCCAGTAATTAATGATTCTGAATATCCGTTGTAGAAATTAAAATTAATTTCTTTTTCTTCATTATCTTGTTTAAATTTTCTGCATAGAGTAGGAACTGTCCACACCCCCAATGTTCTTAGAAATCCAATGTTAATTAGTCCTTCTCCAGAGTTTATTTTTTGAATATACTCAACAGCCTCATCAATATTGTTAACAGCAGCTTTAATAATATTGAAGAAAATTCTACCCGGTTTTGTTAAGACAATATTTCTTCCTTTTTTTTCGAATAATTTAACTCCTATTTCTTCTTCTAAGGTGCTTATTGCGTGGCTTAGACTCGGTTGAGTAATGTTCAATTCTTTTGAAGCTTGAGTATAATGCTCCAATTCTGCTAATTTTATAAAGTATTTTAAATGAAATAGATTCATTTTACTCCCTCCTAAATTTATCTATTTAATTTGATTATATATAAAAATATAAAAAAAATCTATAGATTTGATTATTTTATTAATTAGATTTTATTAATTAAAAGTTGTACAACAACAGTATCAGATTTAAATAATTTTTTAGGAGGATATATATATTATGAACACTACAGTTCAAAAAGCACGTAATCCATTTATACTTACGGCTTTAGCGTTATATTTCACATATTTTATACACGCTATAGGAGTTTCTGTATTAGCACAATATAAGCCGGAATTAGTTTCAGCCTGGGGGGAACCAGGGAATCTTGGACTAGTATTACAAGTTAGTGGAGCTCTAGGATTAGGACGTTTAATTTCATTACCATTTTCTGGTCCAATATCAGATAAATTTGGTAGAAAAATTTCTGGTTTAATAGGTATTGTATTTTACGTCCTATATTTTGTGGGAGTTGCTATTTTTACAAGCATGATGATGGCATATATTTTTGCAATAATTGGAGGTATTGCTAATTCATTTTTAGCTACATGTGTTACTCCTTCTTGTTTAGAGATTTTTAAAGAAAAAGGTTCAGTAGCTAATATGTTTACTAAGTTTTCTATCTCGATAAGACAGTTATTATTGCCATTTATGATCGTTATAGTAGCAGGGATGAATTACACTATACTACGCTTTTCTGGATAGCAGGAATTTTAATTGCATTTGATGGGCTTTTAATTTTATTTTTAAAATTCCCGAAATTAAATTCTGATGTTTCTGGAGAAAAAGCTAAAGAAACGAAAATGAAGTTTGATGCCACAGCAATAGTTCTTATTTTAATAGGATTAACTTCTACAGCTAAAGTTTTTACGTTGTACTTTTCAGATAATTCTTTGGCGTATTCTTTAGCCTTTTCTAACATTAGATCAACTAAGACAACATTAGCCCCTTGACTTGCAAACTCTTCACAAATTTTAGATCCCATTCCTCCTAATGCACCAGTAACTACACATACTTTTTCTTCTAAATTTAACCAATTATTAGCCATACTAAAATCTCCTATATGTTATATTATTTTTATTATTCTATAATTAATTATAACGTTTTCGTTAAACTATAGTCAATATCTATAAATATGAAAAAAACAACTGTAATATATAAAGAAAATTTATAGGATTATAAAAATAATGTATGATGCATAATTGTTGAAAAAAATAAAAATATGTTATACAATTACTACTAATTAGTAGTAATAAAGAAAACTGGAAGCGGAAAATGGGATTATTAATAAACGGAAAATGGGAAGACACTTGGTATGACACAAAGTCAACAGGGGGCAATTTCGTTAGAACTCAAACACAGTTTAGAAATTGGATAACAGCAGATGGCTCGGCAGGACCTACTGGAGTTGGAGGTTTTATTGCTGAGAAAGATCGTTATCATTTATATGTAAGTTTAGCATGTCCATGGGCATCTAGAACATTAATAATGAGAGAATTAAAAGGTTTAACAGAATATATTACTGTTTCTGTAGTTAATCCATATATGCTCGAAAATGGATGGACATTTGAAGAATATGAAGGTGTTGTTAGTGATCCAGTATACAACGCAAAATATCTATATGAAATATATGTAAAAGAAGATAGTAGTTATACTGGAAGGGTGACTGTTCCTATATTATTTGACAAAAAAAAGAATAAAATAGTAAGTAACGAATCTGCTGATATAGTCAGAATGTTTAATAGTGCATTTAATCATCTAACAGGAAATGATGATGATTATTATCCGAAAAATATGAAAGAAGAAATAGATAGTATGAACGATTTCTTGTATAATTCTATAAATAACGGAGTATATAAAGTAGGATTTACAACAAATCAGAAAATTTATGAACAAGAAGTAACTAAATTGTTTGAATCTTTAGATGAGATAGAAGACAGATTAGCTACAAAAAAATATTTATTCGGAAATAGACTAACTGAGTCAGATATAAGATTATTTACTACCTTAGTAAGATTTGATGTTGTATACTATGGTCATTTTAAATGTAATATTCGTCAGTTGCGAGATTATCCAAATCTTTGGCGTTATACGAAAGAAATATATAATGAGCCACTTATAAATAAAACTGTAAATTTTGATCATATAAAAAATCATTATTATGGAAGTCACTTAACGATTAATCCGACAAGAATAGTACCTAAAGGACCTGAAATAGACTGGACTATTTAAGAAAATCAATAAAGAATAATAATTAAATATTTAAGAGTAACATAAAATTTATTTTCAAAAAATAATAAAGTTACTCTTATTTTTTACGTTTCGCTACAATATGTAATAAAAATATGTTATCATAGTAAAGTTAAGTAGAATATATTTTGTTAGGATGAAATAATGAAGATAAAAGAAATAATAGTTGTAGAAGGTAGAGATGATACAAATAGGGTAAAAGAAGCTGTAGAGTGTGATACTTTCGAAACTAACGGATCAGCAATAACAAAAAAGAAAATAGATAGACTAAAAATATTAGCAAAAAATAGGGGGCTTATAGTTCTTACAGATCCAGATTATGCAGGAAAAAGAATTAGAAATATAATTGAACGTGCAATTCCTACAGCTAAACATGCTTATATATCTAACAAAAAAGCTGTTGACAAAAAAGGAAAAATTGGCATAGAAGCAGCAAGCAAAGAAGATATAATATTAGCTTTAGAGAAATGCTATACACCGTTAGAAGAAAAGAAATGCGATATCAGTAATGACTTGTTAATCGACTTAGGTCTAGTGGGTGGGGCAACGTCTAAAATATTGAGAGAAAATCTTTGTGAAGAATTAAACATAGAATATACGAATGCCAAACAACTATTAAATAAACTTAATATGTATGGGATAACAAGAGAAAAACTATTAATAACAATGAAAATTATAGAGGAAAAATAATAATGATAGGAACTCCAAAAAAGACTTTTCAAATTTTAAAAAAATATGGTTTTACATTCAAAAAAAGTTTAGGTCAAAACTTTTTGATAGATAGTAATATATTAACTAGAATAGTTAATGGAGCAGAAATTGACGAAAATACAGGAGTAATAGAAATAGGTCCGGGTATAGGTTCGTTAACAGAAGCTTTAGCAAAATCAGCACAAAAAGTAGTTTCTTTTGAAATAGACGGTAGATTATTGCCAATTTTAGCAGAAACGTTAGCAGATTATAATAATATCGAAATTATTAATCAAGACATATTAAAGGCAAATGTTGATGAAATAATTAAAGAAAAATTTGCAGATTGTAAGAAAGTCATGGTAGTAGCTAATTTGCCTTATTATATAACTACACCTATATTAACGCATCTATTAGAAAATACTACGTTAATAGATGGGTATGTGGTAATGATGCAAAAAGAAGTGGCCAATAGATTAAGTGCCAAAGTAGGAACTAAAGATTATAACTCATTAACGATATTACTAAATTATTATACTAATGTAGAATATTTATTTACAGTTCCTAAAAAAGTATTTGTTCCTGCTCCTAATGTAGAAAGTGCAGTAGTAAAAATTATGACAAAAAAAGAAAAAGATGTTCACATAGATACAGAAACATTTTTTGACTTTGTCCGTACATGTTTTGTCCAACGAAGAAAAACGTTAATGAATAATTTAATTGCTGCTAATGGTAAAGATAAAAAAGAATTATTATTAGAATGTTGCGAAAATGCAGGAATAGACCCTAGTCGTAGAAGTGAAACACTAACTATAGAAGAATTTAATAATTTGCACAAGCAACTAAAAGAAAAAAACATAGGGAAGTAGGAACTAAATATGGAGGAATTGAAACACATAGTAGAGTCGTTCAGAGCTGAGCGAGGATGGGATAAAATTGATACTGAGGCAAGTTTAGCAAAAAGTATAATAATAGAAGCGGCAGAACTGTTAGAGCATTTTCAATGGGAAGAAGATAATTATGATAAAAAAAAGGTATGTGATGAATTAGCAGATGTACTAATGTACTCATTGGCACTATGTTATCATTTGAATGTCGATCCTAAAGAAATAATTAAAGAAAAATTAGTAGATGTTGCTAGAAGATATCCTAAGAAACAATAGAAATAAAAGTTTGTTTAATTTAATATAGAAACAGAAACAGTAGATATTTTTATATTTAACGACTAATAAATATATTTTCTTAATTTCGTTAGTTAAGAATAATTTGTTTCATAGTTTCCTGTATACATTTTTTAAAATAGTAAATATTACGTTTAAGTGTCTAGTATAACTTAGACGTTTTTTTTTAAAATCAAAATGATAATAACTTTTTGAAATTTGAATACTAGAAATTATTTTAATTGTAAAAAAAATATGATATAATAAACTGGATGATAATCATTATCACTATCACTTAGTGAAAGGGGTTGGTTTTTATTTATAAAAAAAGAATATTTTGGATTGTTCTTTTTTTATTATTATCTATATTTTCTTTAACAGTAGGAGTAGAAGACTTCAATTTAATAAAGGCATTAACCGGAGATAAAAATAATCTCGATTTATTATTATTAAGTAGAGGACCTAGATTACTTAGTATAATAGTAACAGCAAGCATACTTAGTATTAACGGTTTAGTTATGCAAACTATGGCAAACAATAAGTTTGTATCCCCTTCGACTACTGGTATAATGGATTGGTGTAAATTAGGAGTATTAGTAGTTTTATTGTTTTTCCAAGATGCACACATAATATTGAAAATTAGTGTTGCACTATTGTTTGGACTTTTCGGAAGTTTCTTTTTTATGAAATTAATTAGAATTATTGGTACAAAAGATAATCTTTTAGTTCCGTTAATAGGAATAATGTTAGGAAGTGTTGTAGGTAGTATTTCTATGTTTTTTGCTTACAAATTCGAGATATTACAAAACGTTTCTGCGTGGTTGCAAGGGAATTTTGCATTAATTTCAAAAGGTAACTATGAAATATTGTATTTTGGGATACCTTTGCTAGTGCTAGTATACATTTATGCTAATATGTTTACCATTTCTGGATTAGGAGAAAGAGTTACTACAAGTTTAGGTTTAAATCATAACAAAATATTAAGTCTAGGAATGATGATAATTTCTGCAACAACAGCTATTGTAGTTGTGACAATAGGAAGCATTCCCTTTGTAGGTCTTATTGTCCCTAATGTAGTGAGTATGATAAAAGGAGATAATTTGAAATCTACAATTTTTGATACAGCATTGGTAGGTTCGTTTTTCTTATTATCAGCAGATTTATTAGGAAGATTAATATATATGCCATATGAAGTTCCTATAAGTGTTGTTGTCGGTGTGCTTGGAAGCTTTATTTTCTTACTAATATTATTTAAAGGAAAAAAATATGCAAGATAAAATAATAATAAAAAAAATAACAATTCTTTTTATTGCGGCTATAATTCTTATTTCTTTTTATATTTTATTCGATGCGCAATCAGAATATATTTTAAATTTAAGAATAAAAAAAATGGCAGCAATTGTGTTAGTTTGTTACGCTACCGGTTATTCTACAGTAGCATTTCAATCTATAACTAATAATAATATTTTAACCCCAAGTATTATGGGATTAGAAAGTCTCTATATCTTTTTACAAACAGTAGTAATTTTCTTCTTTGGATCAAGCTCATTGGCTAAAATGACAGGAATGACAGAATTCATAGCATCACTAATACTAATGGTCATATTTTCTATGATAGTATATGTCTTACTTTTTGAACGACTTTCTGCAAATGTAAATATGGTCGTTTTATGTGGTATGGTTCTTGGGGGATTATTCGGTTCGTTATCAAGTTTTATGCAAGTATTATTAGATCCGAACGAGTTTCTAATTTTGCAAGGTAAAATTTTCGCTAGTTTTAATACGATTGGATATAGTTATTTATCTATTTCTGCAGCGATTATATTAACTGTATTATTTATATCATTGTATTTAATGACCAAGTTAGACGTGTTATCACTCGGGAAAAAGACAGCAATATCATTAGGAATTAACTACTCATTTATTGTTAAATTCATATTTGCTATTATATCTATCTTAATTAGTATTTCTACAGTATTAGTAGGACCAATGACTTTTCTAGGGATAATAGTAGTAAGTATTACTCGACAATATTTGCAAACTTATAAGCATAAATATAAAACTATAGGTGCAACTCTAATAGGAATAATATTAGTAGTAGGATCAATGATAATTATGGAAAAGTTATTATCTTATGACACAGCAGTATCTATAATTATTAATTTTGTAGGTGGGATTTATTTTATTTATTTAATTGTCAAGGAGAACAAAAATCATGTTAGAAATTAAAAATATTAAAAAAAATTATGGGAAAAATGAAGTTTTGTCTGATGTATCTTGTACAATTGAAAAAAATAAATTTACAGCTTTTATAGGTAGCAACGGAGCAGGTAAAAGCACATTGTTAAATATAATGGCAAGGACATTAAAAGCTGACAATGGTGAAGTAATAATTGATGGAAAAGAATTAAAAACTTGGCAGACTGAAGAATTAGCTAAGAAAATATCAATATTAAGCCAGTTTAATCATATTAATATAAGGTTGACTGTCCGTGACTTAGTGTCATTCGGTAGATATCCTCATTCAAAAGGTAAGATGACTTTAGAAGATAATGAAAAAGTTGCAGATGCAATAAACTATTTAGGTATAGGTCACTTAGAAAATAGATTTCTAGATGAATTAAGTGGTGGTCAAGTACAAATGGCGTATATTGCAATGGTTATCGCTCAAGATACAGACTATATTTTTCTAGATGAACCATTAAATAACTTAGATATGAATCACTCTGTAAAAATCATGAAAATTTTGCGAAAATTAGTACGCGAAAAAAATAAGACGGTAGTGGTAGTGATACACGATATAAATTTTGTATCTGTATATGCTGATAATGTTATAGCATTGAAACAAGGGAAAATTATTACACAAGGTAAAAATGAAGAAGTAATTACAAAAGAAGTTTTACAAGAAATTTATGCACTAGATATGGACATATATTCGGTAAACAATTATCGATTCTGTATGTATTATAAATAAATATTTAATAATAGGAGAAACACATGAAATTCAAAAAAATTTTTATGCCGTTAGTGGCAGCAACAATATCATTAACTTTAACAGCTTGTTCAACTACAAGCTCAAACACGTCAACTACATCATCTTCAGAAAAAATTAAAGTTACAACATCAAATGGAGAAGTAGAAGTAGTAAAATCACCGAAGAATGTTGCAGTATTTGACGTAGCTGTACTTGATTTAATTCAACGATATGATGTAAAAATAGACAAATTAGCGACACCTACAATGTCAGTTAAATATTTACAAGATTTAATAAAAGATAAACAAACTTTAGGAAGTCTAAAAGAACCTAATTACGAAGAAATAAGCAAATTAAAACCAGAAGTAATATTTACAGCAGGAAGACAAGCTGACGTTCTAGAAGAATTGAAAAAATTAGGGACAGTTGCTCACTATGTAGCAGATACAAAAGATTTCTTTAATAGTATTATGAAAGACAATGCAGAAGTTGCGAAAATTTTTGGTGTAGAAGATAAAGTTCAAGCAGATAAAGTAAAATTTGAAGCTAAAATAAAAGAAATCTCAGAAAAAGCTAAAGCATCTGGTAAAAAAGTACTAATTGTAATGACTAACGAAGGAAAAATAACAGCATTTGGTCCAAATAGTAGATTCGGGTTTGTTCATAGTTTATTCGGATTTGCTGCAGCAGACGAAAATATTCAAGAAAGTTCACACGGAAATGAAATAAATTATGAGTATATTTCAAAAATAAATCCGGACATTATTTTCTATGTAGATAGAAATTCTGTAGTTAAGAGTAAAACAGATGCTAATGCAAAAACAACGTTAGATAATGAGTTAGTAAAAGCTACAAAAGCTGGTCAAAACAATGCTATTTATGAGTTAGAAGCACAATATGTATATTTAGCACCTAACGGATTAACATCATTCGAAAAAACTATGGAAGTTTTAGAGAAAGCAGTACAATAATTTAGCAATATTCCAAAATAGTAATCGAAAAATAGCTTTTAATTATTATATTTAATGAAAATTTATATGTTTCGTTAAATATTTCATACAGCGAATTTTGAGTTTAATAAAATAAAACGTCTAAGTATGGTAATAGCCCCAAAATTTGTCCAAATTTTGGGGCTATTACTTATTTCTATTTTTGCTTAGACGTTTTTTATAACTTTTTAGAAAGTTATTATTTAGTTTGAAGAAGTTTAATTATATCTTTCTAATTTTACCAAATAATTCATTTACATTTTTGGCGTGCATTAATATCATTAAATACTTAATCTCTAGTTTCCATTTATTAATTTCTCTTCTTAAAGCGTCTTCACCTTCATTAATTAATATGTCCAAAAATACTCTAGAAACACCAACAGCTTTTGCTCCAAGTGCAAGACATTTAACAACATCTAATGGATTTCTAATACCACCACTTGCAATTATATCAATATCATTTCGATAAGACTTAGCTATTTCTAGAGATTCAGCAGTAGAATAGCCAATTTCTTCTAAGTATGGAGAAGGAGAGCTACTACGACCATTTTCTATGCGAGCAAAATTAGTTCCGTGAAGTCCACTTATATCGACTGCAGCTAACTTTAGATTTATTGCAGTTTTTATTGTTTCACTACTCATTCCAAAGCCAGTTTCTTTCAGAATTATAGGTATATCAATTTTCTTACTTGCATTTGTTAAATTAGTAAGCCAATTTTCAAAATTTCTATCGCCCTCAGGCATAATCATTTCTTGTAAAGGATTAGTATGGAGTTGTAAATATTTTGCATTAGTTTGCTTTACAGCATCTTTTATTTGATCAATATTTTTGTCTAACCCTAAATTTACAGAACGACTTTTAGGATAGTTAATTTTGTCAGTTTCGTTTTTTAGAGCAGGGGAATATGAACCTGGAAAGAATTCAATTTCACATTCAGTACAAATTTTTTCGAATTGCTTGTTAATATTGTTACAGTATTCTCCTCCGGCAGTAATAGCGTTAATAAAAAAAGGATACTTCCAACTATAACCACAAACTTTTGTTGAGGTATCAACATCATCTATACCGAATTTAGGGATACTATTATAATCTATTTTATAATTATCTAAACTAGTGTTTTCAGTTTTTTCTGCTAATGCAATATTAATATGATCTTTTTTTCTCAATGTTTTCTCCTTTTATTAAAGTTTCGTCAGGTCTAAAGTAACTTTGAATTTATCTGAGTTGGTTACTCTAAACCCAAGAACCATATCACCGCTTCCAGAACCGCTTTGTTTTCCGCAAGGATATTTCATAATGAATTTTTTCATAGCGATAGTTTCCATAGGGATATTTGAAATTTGTTCCAAGTATAGAAGATTTTTTCTAATATCTCTAATTATAGGTATTATTAATTCACCATTTTCTTTTTGTAGATATAATTTCAATCTAATTACTAACTGATTAGAGCGTTCAATAAATTTTTTGTATCTTCTTTGTTCTAATATGTGATTTATCTTTGATGTGAAGCCAAATGTTTTAGAATTTAATTCTTTTTTCATTTCTTCCCAAGCTTTCACGTGGATTTTAGTATCAATTATTTCTCCTGTCCATTTTGCTATCATTTCGATATTAGCTTTAACATTAATTTCTTCAATTATTAGGCCAGGCCACTCAATATTATCTATAATTTCATACGGATTATATTGATCTATAATTTGTTCCATTTTTTGTGTCGAAAATTTTTGGTAAAATATTATTGAGTCATAACAACTAGCAGCAACATCGCCCATTGATCCTTTAATGCCATTTAACAAACTAAATAAAGTCACTATTTTAAAAATTTTAATATTATCAAATGGAATTTTATAATAGTTGAGCATTGCTTTTGTAATTGATACCAAAACTGCTCCTGAAGATCCTAAACCATATTTTTTATTTTCGGTAATTAATTCGTTAAATATTGTTAAGGAAAATTCATCGTATTTGTTTGTATAATCTCTAATAAATTTTATTAATTGTTGGATATGAGTAAAGTTAATATGATCATCATCCATTGTTATTTCTGTATTGTGCATATTATCAAATATTGTCGTTTTATTTGCAGGCTCAATAAATGATATTATTTTTTTTGGAACACTCGTAATTATCGCTTTAGAATAGTCTTCTAAAATTGCATATTCTCCAGCTATATATAATTTTCCGTATGCTATACCATGCACTCTATTATTTTGTTCGTCCATAATTTTTTAATTTCCTTATAAAGTTTATCGTGATTCTCTTTTAGATATAGTACTTTAACGTTAGGTCCTGCGTCCATTGTAAAATAGCATTCTATTCCATCATTCCTTAGTTTTTTTACTATGTCCATAGCTGCATAACTTTCTTCTGTTAAAAAGCTAAATGGAGGAGTAGCAGTAAGAGTTGTGCTATGCATAGCTAATGCATTACGCTCGGTAATTTCTCCTATTTTTGAGAAGTTATTTTCTTCTAGAGCTATTTTCATAAGTTTGAAGTCATTATGTGCAGTATCTACCCATTGCTTAAAATTAGTGGAAGTATTTACGCAACGATCCATTGCTTCACGACTTGATATTTTTTTTCTATTTTCGTCTACTACTAAAACGAGCATAGCTAAATCTAAATCGCACTTAATTTCTTCTACAGAACCATCTTCCAACCAAGATGCCATTTTATAAAAACTTCTACAAGATGATCCAGATCCTTCTTTTGCTATTTTCACCATTTCTTCTGTTGATAAATTTAAATTGAAATATTTGTTGCATGCTAGAACTAATGCCATTGTACCACTAGAACTAGATGAAAGACCTGCTGCAGTAGGGACGGAGTTATAGCTGATTATAGATATTTTTTCTCGTTTTTTTGGTATAAACTTTTCAATAAAAGTAAATATTTTTTTTACCTCATTTGCATCTTGTTGTTCATCGTTAATATAAAACTCATCATTATTTGAAGAACTTTTAATAATTTTTGTTTTTGAATGTAATTTGTCAAGACGCAGTGATAAATTTGGGTTGTATGGTAATACTGGATTTTTTGATTTTTTTCCCCAATATTTAACTAGAGCAATATTTGCATATCCTATACTGAAACTATCCATGATAAATATCCTTTCACTTTCAATTCTTCTTGAATTTTTTTTGCATTATCTTTTGTTTTACAAAGAGCTATACAACATCCACCGTCTCCTCCGCCTGTAAGTTTAGCCCCTAGTGCATTATTTACTAAACAAATTTCAACAACTTCATCGTTTTTTTCATGACTTACTCCTAATTTTTTTAGTAAATTATGAGCTTTTGTCATATATTTACCAACTATATCGGGATTTTTATTTATCAAAAACGGAATAACATCTTCTGTTAAATTTCCTAAGTCGTTAATGTAAGATTCATTTTTATTAAAGTTATTTTTTACTCTTTCCACAGCATTTTTTGTAATTCCAACTACTCCAGTATCTATTATTAATAAATAGCTTTCTAAATTAAATTCTAGTTTAGAAGCTCCTTCAGTTTTAGAGAATAGTAATGGACTATCGCTCAAAACTTGATTGACATCTATACCGCTAGGGTTGCCGTGTATATATTTTTCGCAAGTATTAGCTATTTCTTTAAGATTATTGCAACTATTAGCTCTTGCAATAGCAATAGATAGAGCAGCAGAAGAACCAAGACC
>CAMEOL010000006.1 GCA_945929765.1 uncultured Gemella sp. | reverse complement strand
ATAAGTGATGTTTTAGAAGAATTTGTTTATGATTTACCTAACAACTGTAGCATAAATGATAAAAAATTTTACTTAATATTTGATGACATGAAATTAGTAGGTTTCTTTGATTATGTTGTGAAATTTCCAAGAGCCGATGCAGCTATGATAGGATATGTTTTTCTTTGTAAAGAATATAGAGGTCTAAACATAGGAAGTGAAGTACTTAAATTTATTGAACAAGAACTAATAAGAAGCGATATTTTAACTTTGAATTTAAATGTAGCACTAAATAGTCTGGCGCATAAATTTTGGTTAGCTAAAGGATTTAACAATAAAAAATCTTATACTAGCGAATATGGGGTAGAAATACATCTAGAGAAAATATTAACTTAAATACAGCAAGCAATTAAATCTAACATTAGGAATAAAAAAGATAAAAAAGATAATAATTATTTAATTATCCACAGGAATAAGAGAAATTATTTAATTATATAAAATATTTTAATCAAATTAATAATATTTTGAAAACGTATGATATAATGAAGTTGTACAAATATTAAAGAGGTAAAATTATGGAAAATAAACAAGTTTTTGATGTAAGGGTTATGGGGACAAATTTACTATATTACTCACTAATTCAGTTAGGGATTCCATTAATTGAAAGTATTGTTATTGATAATAATAGCGAAGAGGATATTCATGATATTAAGATCAATATAGAGTTTGAATATGATTTTGTCGATAATATGGAGATAGAAATAGGTACAATAAAAAAAGAGTCCTTTGCAGAATGTACCGTGCCTTTAGTCTATCATGCAAGAAAAATATTTGAATTGACAGAAAAAATCGTTGATAAAGTCAAGATTACAGTATTAAAAGGTGAGGAAGTTGTTGAAGTAATCAGTACTAATATCAATGTTTTGCCACCAAATCAATGGAGTGGAAGTCGTTTATTTCCGGCTACAATAGCAAGCTTTGTTATGCCTAACTTACCTGAAATTTCACATATAGTATCTAGAGCTGCAATTATTTTAAAAGAAAAAACAGGAAACCCGTCTTTTGATGGTTATTTATCAGAGGATAAAAATAGAGTTTTAGCACAATTGTCAGCCATTTATGCAGCTATATATGAACAAAATATAGTATACAGTATTTTGCCAGCAACTTTTGAAACTATAGGTCAACGGGTAAGAACGCCACAAGAAGTGATCCAATTTAAACAGGCTAACTGTATTGAAATGTCTATTTTATTTGCTTCTGTTTGTGAGGCTGTAGGATTAAATCCATTTATAGTTTTAGTTGAAAAACACGCATTTGTTGGTTGTTGGTTAGTGGATGAACTTTTTGGTTCTATTATTGAAGATAATGTAAGTGAACTTAAAAAAAGAAGTGCAGCAGGAATTGATGATATAGTTATGTTGGAAGCTACTTTTATGAATCAAGGTTCAAATAAAAGTTTCGATAATGCAATATCAACAGTTCAGGACTACTTGGTGCCTGATGATAATTTTGAGTTGTTAGTAGATATAAAATTTTCTCATATGTATGGTATCACCCCGATGCCTGTAAAAACTGTTGAAAATGGAGAAATAACCATAGTAGATTATGGTTATGCTAGTGATGCGTTAGAGAAAGCAGAAACTAAAAAGAATATTAATGAGTACTTTTTAGATACTAGCAAAAAAGAAGAAGTTACAAAAAGTACTATTTGGATGAGAAATTTACTAGATTTATCTAAACGAAACAATTTAATATCATTTAGACCGTCACCGAGAAATATCCAACTATTTACTAATGATATTGCAATATTAGAAGATGCTTTGTCAAAAGGAGATAGCTTTACATTAACAGAAGTTACAGGTGAAATACAAGTAGGTCGAAAAAATAATAGAATTGTAGATGTTGATAGTAAAACTGAATTGTACACAGAAATAAGCAAGGCAGATTTTAAATCAAAAAAAATTAGAACGTACATGCCGGAAGATGATATGCAGTTTGTCTTGAAAAATATTTACAGAGAAACGCAATATTCTATAGAAGAAAATGGAGCTAGTTCTTTATTTTTAGCGTTAGGATTTTTACGTTGGATAGATCCGAAAGATCCTAAAAGATCTAATGGAGAAGTGTTTTATAGATATGCGCCATTAATACTAGTTCCGATAGATCTTCACAGAAAAAGTATAGAAAATTATCAAATAAGACTGCGTGATGAAGAGCCACAATTAAATATTACCTTGTTAGAATTTTTACGCCAAAATTTTTCGCTATCAATAGGAGGGTTGAATCCCTTGCCAGAGGATGAAAATGGTGTAGATATTCCATTAGTGCTTAACTCTATTCGTAAAGCAATAATGAGCCAAAAAGGTTGGGACGTAATAGAAACTTCATTCCTTGGGAATTTTTCTTTTAGCCAATTTGTAATGTGGAATGATTTGAAAGAACGTTTTGATAAATTAACAGAAAATAAAATAGTAAAAGGCTTAGTTGACGGCTTTTATAATGGTGAGTACAAAGAAGAACTAACAGGGAATCAGGTAGATCAATTAATATCTAATAAAGATATTGTAATTCCTACTCCTATAGATTCTAGTCAGTTAGCAGCTGTAATAGAGGCTACAGAAGGTAATAGTTTTGTATTACACGGACCGCCTGGTACAGGGAAATCACAAACTATTACAACTATGATAGCTAATATTTTAAATCAAAATAAATCAGTTTTATTTGTAGCCGAAAAAAGAGCAGCATTAAATGTAGTATATGATAGGTTAACTCAAATAGGGCTAGAAGATTTTTGTTTAGAAATTCATTCTAACAAAACTAGCAGAAGAACGGTTTTATCAAAATTTGAAAATAATTTGTCATTAAATAGTGACTTTGATTTTGATAATTATGAACAAAGAAATAAAAGGCTCGAAATAATTAAAAATGAATTGAATGAAGAACTATTTGCACTTCATGAAATACAGAAATCGGGTTATTCAGTTTATAATTTAATTTCAAAACTAGAAGAATTAAATGAAGATATGAATTTAATTGATTTTTCATTAAGTGATGTATCTGATTTAACGAAATCAAATATTGAACACGGACAGCACATTATTAATCTAATAACAAAATTGTTAGCTGCTTCGAATTTAAATGTTATTCAACATCCATTGAAAGATTTTTCAAACAAAAACTATAGTGTAGCTAATAAAGAGAAATTAGTTAGTGATAGTGAACAATTGTTATTAGTTTTAGATGAATTAAATTTAGATATTAATAAAAAGTGGATAAATAAAGATTACGAAATAGCGGATCAATTAATAAGAAAAATTGAAGATCGTAATATGAAAGCTAAATTAGAAAAATCTGTATGGAATAAATTATTAGATCATGATTACCAAAATTATATAGATAAATTAATAGTGTCTTGTAATGAGTATAGTGTGCTCCGTAATGATGTTTATAGTACATTCTCAACAAATATTGATACTGTAAACTTAGTTAATATAAAACAAGAGTATCTAAAGGCTAAATCGGCATTTTTACTTAAAGGAAGCAAGACAAAAACAGCTTTAGCACCATTAAATAGTATAACAAAGAACTTTATTGTTGATGAAAATAATTTTGATAGTGTGTTTACAAAATTAATGACATATTTTGATTTGAAAAATGATATTAATACACGTATTCGAAATTTAGAAAGCAATTTAAACTACAAATTTGATAATTTTGATATTATAGATTCTATAGAAGATGTTTTGGAGTTTATAAAAGAAGTACATATAATTTCTAACAAGTATGATGTTGATACAGATGAAATATTTGATATATATGAACATTGTACAAAACAAGATATAGATAAAATTAAGAGTATTTTAGAAAATAATATTAAAGTAAGAAGATTGATTGAAAATATTAAAAATATAGTCGGATATGATTTAGCTATTTATTTAAATGATGAAAACTATAATGAAACTATCAAGGATAAACTTAACGTCTGGCTAAACAATTTAGAAATGTGGAAAGATTATTCGTTAATGTATGAATATATCTTAGAATTGGGTAACGTTTGTGGTGAAAAAATAAAGGTTAAGGTAGAGGAACATCTTAAAACTAATGATATTGATTATACGGAATTTGAACAAATTTTTGTGTTAAGTATTTTTGATAAGTTGACAAAATTATACATAGAAGAAAATTCGTCTTTAACACGTTTTAATGTATCTAGCACAGTAGAGAAAATAAAAGAATATAATAGACTTGTCGATTGTTTAGAAGAAATTAGCAAAGAGAAAGTGCGCAATACGTTAATTAATAATTTACCTTTTGTGACAAAAAATGATGAATTTATAAATAGAGAATTAGCTAATTTAAATAAAGTTATCCGTAGTAAAGGAAGGGCAACATCAATTCGAAAAATATTCAAAGAAAATGGTAATGTTATAAAGAAAATAACACCATGTATGTTGATGAGTCCTCTATCAGTAGCTCAATACATAGATTTAGATTTTCCAAAATTTGATGTAATAATTTTTGATGAAGCTTCGCAAATAAGAACAGGTGTTGCTGTAGGGGCTATGTCTCGAGCAGAAAATTGTATAATCGTTGGAGATCCTAATCAAATGCCACCTACTGCATTTTTTAATACACAAAAATTAGACGAAGATAATATGCATATCGAAGATTTAGAGAGTTTGCTTGAGGATTGTTTAGCGATAAATATGCCACAACGTCGATTGTCTTGTCACTATAGATCTAAATCAGAAAGTTTAATAGCATTCTCTAATAGTATGTATTATGGAAATAAAATGTTAACTTTCCCGGCGCCTGATGATAGTGTATCGAAAGTTACATTCAAAAAAGTACCAGGGGTCTATGATCGAGGAGGAACACGTACTAATAGAATAGAAGCAGAAGAAATTGTACGAGAAATTATCCGTCGTTTAAATGATGAAAAATTATCTAAAGAAACAATAGGGGTAGTAACATTTAATGCTGCTCAACAAGAGTTGATTGATGATATTTTGCAAACTGAATTTTTGAATAATCCTAGATTAGAAAAAATTGCAAGCAAAATGCGAGAACCAATATTTATAAAAAATTTAGAAAATGTACAAGGTGATGAGAGAGATGTTATCTTATTTTCTATAACTTTCGGAAAAGATAAAAATGATAAATTTTATCAGAACTTTGGACCGTTAGGGAAAAAAGGTGGTTGGCGCAGGTTAAATGTAGCAGTTTCTCGTTCGAGAGTAGAAATGGTTGTTATTTCATCATTAACATTCGACGAAATAACGATAACACCAGCATCATCTGAAGGTGTTGTAAGTTTGAAAAAATTCTTAGAATTTGCGCAAAAAGGAATAGAAATATTAAAAACTAGAAAAGATACAAATAATAATTTAGAAGACAATATAATAAAATCTATAAACAAAGTATTAAAAGAAAATGGTTATCAAACGGTTATAAATTTTGGAGTTTCTAACTTAACATTGGATATTGTCGTAGAAAACCCAAAACAACCAGGACAATATTTATGTGCTATTTTATTAGACGGCCTTAATTATTATAATTTCGGTAGTTCTCGCGATCGTAATAGATTACTAGATTCTGTATTATCAAGAAAAGGATGGAATATTTATAGATTCTGGACTATGGATTATTTTGAAAATCAAGATAATTTAATGAGGAATCTATTAGATTATTTAAATCAATTAGTAGAAAACTATATTCCTTATGAATCAGTGCAGAAAGAAAGTAGTTCGGGATTATTAGTATTTGAAAAAAATAGAGTAGAAGAACAATGTGAATTAGAAGAATCTATGAAGATAGAAATTGAAGATAAGATAACAGAACAATTAACTATTGTTGATAATAGTACGGAAAAAAACAACTTAGAGAAAGTTCGTGTTTACAATAATCCTAATAAGACACTAGAGATAGATAATATAGAATTATTAAACAAATCTAGACTTATTAATGATAATGTGAATATGACGGAAATAAGTAACAGCACTGAAGAGTCTCAAGAGAAAAACATTTTGTTAAATCATGGAGAAAACATTAAACATAACATTTTATTTACATCTACAAATGATGAAGAATTAATTGAAGAGGAAAATAATACTACAACTACAGAAGAAATAAATACAGTTGATACTACTGAAAATTTATCAAATGCACCTGGTACAGCTGAAAAACAAGTAGTAAAAATAACGGCTACAACTTATGTTAAAGCAGATATTAATAAAAGCGATGATGTTTTTGTAGCTGATGTCCATGGAGATTATATTAGAGATATAGCTATGGGAATAATACAAACAGAATCACCGATAATGGAAGAACTATTAGTTCGAAGAGTATTAGAACATTTTAAAGATAGTAAATTAACGGTAAACATAACAAATATCATTTTAAATAGTATAAAAAAAATAAAGGTAAAAAAAGCGAAAGAGAATAATGGTGTAATATATTACGGAGAAATAGACCCTAAAGAGTACTTTAATGCTAGAATACCGAGTGAAGACTATAGAAGAGATATTGATAATATTTCTCTAGCAGAAATAGCAAATATGATAGCAGTTGTAGTGAATGAAAGTAATAATATTGTTGGTCTTAACGAAGAACACCTTATAAAAGAAACTATTAGAAAATTTGGTTTCGCAAGAAGTACATCTAAAATTTATGATAGAGTAAGTGAAGGGTTAGGAGTAGCTATAAAGAAAAAATGGTTTAAGCGCAATAGAAAACAAAAAACTTTAGAATTATTGGTGAATTTTATAAATACATCAAACTATTAGTTCTAATATTATTGATAACAACACTATTAGACAAATTTTCAATATTTAAAATTGATAACTTAATGTACTGCTCAAAAAGTGGGAAATAGTAAAAAATAAAACACAAGATTTGGAAAAAAACTCTAAATTTTGTGTTTTTGTCTGTATAATAAGTGTGTGTTTTAAGAGCAAGTGTAATATTCTTATGCATTCCCAACTTTGACAGTTTTCCTACAATCTGAACCTTGATAAAAGGTGTAACTAAAGCATTATATTGAAGTTTAACAAATATAATTTTCACATATACATTTTTTGGTATCTTAAACACTTACTCAAACATTATTTTCAATAGTTTTAGCCTTCTTATTAGTATATAGAAATTTTATAAATTTTATTCTGTTTGAAACGTTATTATATCAATACGTTAAAGGAATTGATATTTTCAAAAGTGTCAAAGTCTAGATCCCCGCATTTACGATAGAACCGTTTTTTGTTATAACAGAAGAAACTGTAACAATATTTTCCAAAAACTGAGCTGAATTATCGTTATTTACTGAGAGATTAGTTAGTTTTTTTAAATATGAGAAATAGCTTGTAATATATAAAGTGTTTAGTATAAATTTCTTTATTTATTGTAGCTCTATATTTACAGTTAATTTCACAATTTTTAGTATGTTGTGTGAGAACTGTTGCTAATTAATTGTTTGAATTAAGTAACGAAGATATAAGGTTATCGATTTTTGCAGGATCTTCTTTTGGACCAAAACGGGCAATAGGCTTACCAGTTCTATCAATAACAAATTTAGTAAAGTTCCATTTTATGTTGGAATTAAGAAGCCCTGGTTGTTCTTTTTTTAACCAAGTAAATAAAGGATGTTCTTCTTTTCCGTTAACTTTGCAAATTTTATGCAGAGGGAAAGTAACACCAAAATTAAGTTTACATTGATTTTCCATGTTTTCGTTAGCAACAGTTTCTTGATTTGCAAATTGGTTACACGGGAATCCTAAGACAATTACTTTGTTCTCTTTATATTTTTGGTATATTTGTTCTAATTGTTCAAACTGTGGAGCTAAACCACATTTAGTAGCTGTATTTACGACGACTATTATAAAGTCTTTATAAATGTTTAGATTGTATTTTGTTCCATTGCTTTTTTCTAATTCGATATTTTTTAACATAGCTTTCTCCTTTTTATTAATTATACAATTTTTACAATATAGTATCAATATATAATTTGTTTGTATTGTTGTAAATGTTATTTTTGTATGTTATTATAATATTATTGAAATTAAGAGGGAGGGATTATTATGAATAGTGGAATAATGAGAATTTTCACTAGAGATAAGTTGCGAGTAGCTATAGTTACGATAACATCAATGATAGGTAATGCATTGACGTTGTATCCAGTAGCCAGAGTTTCATTTATTATTGATAGTATAGCAAATGCTACGATTACATATAATGATGTTGTTCGTGAAACTTTAATTTTGCTATTAGTAGGATTATTGAAATATATTTTTGCATCGATATCTGATTTTTTTGTTTTTATTGGTTATGATAGATCTAATAAATATTTAACAGAAGATGTACAGAATGCCGTTTATCGTCATACACCAATATTTTTTAATAAAGTTAGTATAGGGGAAGTTATAAGTAGAACGACGAACGACATTACTGATTATATTAGTCCATTAGCAGCTTTCGGACTTTTTTGTTTTTTAGAAGGTGTTATTTATAATGCATATATTACGACATTAATTTTTTCTAAATCTACACTAATATATACGATATTAATAATAATACCTTACGTTGTTCAAACTATCTATTTATACTTGCGCAGAGAATCTCAAGAGAAACTTTATAACAAAATGTTAAAGACTATGGATTCAATCACCGACGAAACTTTAGAGAATGTTAAAGGTGTTCGAGTAATACGTACTTACAGCTTGTTATCAAAGGTGCGTCGTAGTTTTGTAACAAAATTATATTCTTATGCTGACGATAATGTAGACTATACAAAAAAAGTACAATTATATCAACCTTTAAATATGATTTCAACGGCATTGTCTTATTTAATAGCTGTAATTTTTGGGTTTTATCTTATCGAACAAGGAAAAATGACCTTGGGCGGTTTAACATCAGTATTTATCGTCTTAACTTTGATACAATGGCCTTATATCGCTTTGTCACAATTTATAATTATGACTATTGAGGCGCGTCAAGGGCTAAAACGATTAGAAGAAATAGTAAATGAAAAAGTGCTAGTTAATAATGATTATGCAACTAAAAACTTTGAATTTAATAATTCTATCGAATTTAAGAATTTTTCATTTAAATATGATAATGAAGAAGTTTTACGTAATATAAATATAACGATAAATAAAGGAGAAACTGTCGGAGTAGTAGGAAAGACAGGAAGTGGTAAATCTACACTTGTAAAACAACTATTACGTCTATATCCAGTGACAAAAGATAGTATTCTTTTAGATGGAGAAAGTATAGAAAGTTATTACGATTATTCTATACGTGAAAAAATGAGTATTGCTTTACAAGAATATCAATTATTTTCACGCTCATTAAAAGAAAATATTTTATTTTATCGTCCGAAATTAGAGGGAAAATTAGAAGAAGCATTAGTTATTGCCGATCTAAAAAAAGATGTTGATAATTTTCAAGATGGTGTAGATACAATAATTGGAGAAAATGGCTTATCACTATCTGGTGGGCAAAAACAACGTATCGGTATAGCTAGAGCAGTAATAGGCAACCCAGAAATATTAATTTTAGATGATAGTCTTAGTGCTGTTGATGCTACAACAGAAAAAAATATTATTAACAATATAAAAGAAGCACGTTCAGGAAAAACTAACATTATAGTAGCTCATAGAATTTCAGCAGTTCGTCATGCAGATAAAATAATAGTGCTGAGCGAGGGAGAAGTTATAGGAGAAGGGACTCACGAAGAGTTGTTATTAAGCTGTCCGTGGTATAAAGAATTAGATGAGTATCAAAATAAGGAGGTAAATAAAGATGAAAAATAGTCAATTATTGTTTCGATTTATCGCTTATATGAAATCAGCTAAAAAAGAGTATTTTATCGGATTAATTTCAGCGTTGTTAGCTACAGGAGCTAGCGTAATTGCAGTATACTTGTTATCAAAAGTATTTGATGGGGTAGAAGGAACTATAACAGAAAAAATAGTTTATCGTTCTATAATAATAGCTCTAGGATACGGTGTAATATTAGTATCATCTGGTGTACTTACTTATATACGAAATGTTTATTTGATAAAAGGAGCTAATAAGGTGTATGTTTCTATCCAGAAACAAATATACGACCACATCCAAAATTTACCTATTAGTTATTTCGATAATATGCCTGCGGGTTCGGTTGTTTCTCGTATTACTAGTGATGCAAATGTTATTAGAAGATTTTTTACGAATACATTCGTTAATGCAGTAGTTATAATTTTGAAATTATTATTTATTTATGGAGTTTTATTTACCGTAGATTATCGTTATGCATTAGTAATGTTATTATTAATACCATTAATGTATGGAATTATGACTTTATATAACAAATTAAATACCGGGAATATTATAGAGTATCGTAAAGCACATACAGACTGTACAGCGGTAATTAATGAAGGTTATCAAAATTTAGAAGTAATAAAAGCATTTAACAACGAAAAAGAAAGTATAGCACATTGGTCTAACTTTAATGATCATCGTTACAAAACAGCGATAAAAATGAACAAAATAGATTCGGTAATGTTACACACCTTTACAGGTTTTCTAAATATTATAATATTTGCTGGGATAATTTTTTATTACAGTTATTCGTATTTCAATAATAATAAATTTGGTTTAACTTTAGGTATGGTATATTTATTTATTAATTATACACAAGACATTATTTATCGGTTGACAGATTTTACTATGGAAATTTCTGTATACACTCGTGCAATAGGTGCCGCTAAAAATATAGAAGAGGTACTAAAGTTAAAAGTAGAAGAAGATACTGGAAAGATTAGTACTAAAGAAGATTTCCGAGGAAATATAAAATTCGAAAATGTTTATTTTGCTTACAAAGATGACAATTATGTTTTGAAAGATATAAATATTGATATTGAAGAGAATAAGACTATAGCCTTCGTAGGATCAACAGGAAGCGGAAAAAGTACCATTATGAATTTATTAATTAAATTTTATGAAGCGAATAAAGGTACTGTCAGCATTAGTGGTGAAGATGTGAAAAATTATAGTAGAGATTATTTGCGTAGCCAAGTAGCAATAGTGTTACAAGACTCATTCTTATTTGAGGGAACTTTATTAGAAAATATTGATGCTAACGGCAACGAAAAAGTAGCTAAAGAAGCTCTTGAGAGAGTAGGAGGAAGTTTCATTTTAGAGAACGGACGAACGCTACAATCACAAGTAGAAATTGCAGGTAACAACTTTTCTACCGGAGAAAAACAACTAATATGTTTAGCAAGAGCATTAGCTAAAAATCCAAAAATACTAATTTTAGACGAATCTACTGCTAATGTGGATAGTGAAACCGAACAGTATGTAGGTCGAGCTATCGAAGAAATAAAACATAATAGAACGACTTTGATAATTGCTCATAGACTATCAACGATAAAAAATGCAGACTGTATTTATGTGTTACATCGTGGAGAGTTAGTAGAGCAAGGAACACATAATGAATTGTTAGCACAAAATGGTCGCTATAAAAAAATGTACGAGACACAGACAGGTACAATAAATTAATATTGAAAATTAAATACATTAAAGAATTTGGAATACATCTAGATAAAGGTAGAGCTATAATAAATACGGATATTTTTTTAATCTCCATATTTGTTTGTGATCTGTAAATTTTATCTAGGTGTATTTTTTGTTAACAACAGTGATTATGTTCATGTGATATATTTAGCTATGGAGTAGCTTCTTTGTATGGTAACCTAGTAGTAACTAAGTATCATAAAAGTACCTACTTTACATTTATTACTAATTAGTGTAATATTGTATTAGTTAATCTAGGAGGTTTTAAAAATGAAAATTTATTATATTTGGGATGCTTATTGTGGGTGGTGTTATGGTTTTGGAAAAGTGTTAAAACAATTTACTAATAACCATCCAGAAATTGAAATAGAAGTATTATCAGGAGGATTATTTAATCAAGGAAATCCAGTAGGTATGTATGAACATATTTCAGAAGCAAACAAACGAATATCAGAAATATATGGTGTTAATTTCGGCACAAATTATAATGATCTTTTGAGTGAAGGCACACACATACTAGACTCTTACCATCCAGCTATAGGATACTCTATTTTATCAAAATTTTTAAGAAACGATCAGAAAATTTCGTTAACTAACGATTTACAAAAATTATTTTTTATCGACGGAATGTCTTTGTCAGATATAAAAACATATAGAAAATTAGCGAATATATACGATATAGAAGAAACATTATTTATAGAAGAATTGGAAGAAAAATTAAAGGTAAATGCTGGTTATCATGAAGATTATACGAAAGTTGCTGAATTCGGAGCTAGAAGTTACCCTACATTAATATTAGAGAAAGATGGATCTTATTATGATTTGCGCGGCAATGCAACAACAGCAGATCAGTTAGAATATTATTATAACAAAATTAAAAATACTTACTAGGAATATATAATAAATGATGAAAGATGAAGTTTTAGCTTCATCTTTTGCATTTTATAGATAGATAGTCGAGGTTAAGATATATTTAGCGTTGCAAATATCTAAAAGATAGAGAGTCTTTTTGCTATACAAAAAAGAATATTAGATGTAAAATATTACTAACTAGTGACAAAACCATTTTATATTATAAATATTGAAGGAGAACAAAATGAAACATAATTCACAATTAAAACTTGGAAAAATAGTATTGAATGTCAAAGATTTGGATAAACAAATAGAATTTTATACAGAAAAAATAGGCTTATTTGCAAAAAATATTACAGAAACATCTGTAGATCTTGTAGTAAAAGAAACAGGAGAAGAAATTTTAAAACTAGAAAAAGTAATAGATGCTTCCCCATTAGCAACAGGATTGTATCATATAGCTATATTAGTTCCTAGCCGTCAAGATTTGGCGAACGTATTTAATCATTTATTAGAAGAAGGGGTAGCATTACAAGGGGGATCTGACCATGGATATAGTGAGGCGCTATATTTAGCTGATCCAGAAGGAAATGGTATAGAGATATATGCAGATAAAGATGTATCTGTATGGGATTATAAAGAAGATGGGAGAATTGTGGGAGTTACAGAACCGTTAGCAGCAGAAGAATTATTATCTTTAGCGAAAAGTTTTTCGTTTTTAGTAGCTGGAACAACAGTAGGTCATGTTCATCTAAGTTCTAATGATGCTTTATTAGCTAGTGAAAATTATCAAAGTAGTTTTTATTTGTTAGATAAATTTACAATGCCTACAGGTAGTTGGATAGCATCGGGAGATTATCATCATCACTTAGCTTTTAATCATTGGGGTCCCCAAAAACTTACTAGAAAAGTAGACACTACAGGCTTGGCAGAATTTACAATTTTTTATGAAACAGAGCAACTATACGCTGCTGTCTTTAATAATATTAAAGATAATGATTATTTTAAGATAGTGACAACAAACAGTGATGAATTTTTAGTAGAAGACGTAGAAGGTATAAGAGTTCGAGTTTCGTATATAAAAAAGTAGACTAGAGTATAATTTTGCAGTAAAATATTAATATACAGTTTTCCCTGAATTATTTACTAGCTGTATCATTAATGATATTTTTCATTAATTGTAATTAGTAATTTTTTGTGGTAGTTGACAATATAAAATAAAGGAGTTTAATATGGAATATGTATTGTTTTTTAGCGATAAATGTCCAGATACAAAAGCATTTGTCGAAGAATTAAGAAATCAAGGAATAGAATATGAGGCAGTAAATATTACGGAATCTATGGCTAATCTTAAGAGATTTTTGAAGTTACGTGATAATCATCCAGAATTTGAAGAGAGAAAATTGTGGGGGATGATAGGAATTCCAGTATTATTGTTACCGAATAATAATTTAATATTCGAATTGAATGATTTAAATGGTACTGCGTGTACTTTAACTCCGAGATAAAATTACATAATAAAATAAAAGTAAGGTCAAATTATTTTTCCTTACTTTTATTTTATGTATGAGTTAATTTTTAAAATTGTTAACTACCGGATTTTAAATTGTACAAAACAAAAAATTCATAACTTTATTTGGGTATCTTGTGTATTTTTTTGTCGCATAAAATATAGTTGTAATTTTTTAGTTTAACAGTCTTAGTATTAATAAAAAGCCTAAGGGCAATAATATTTTTGATATTATTCCCCCTAGGCTAAAAGATTATTCGCTTTTTTCCGATTTTTTTGTAGTTTTTTTCGCTTTTTCTTTCTTCTGTGGTTTGTTGTTTTCTGGATACATAACTTTATCAACAAGACCATAAGCTAAAGCCTCTTCGGCTGTCATGTAGTTATCACGTTCCGTATCACGTTCTATAGCTTTAATAGTTTGCCCTGTACGATCTGCTAAAATTTTATTTAGTTTCGCTTTAGTGCGTAGAATATGGCGAGCAGCAATCTCTATTTCTGTTGCTTGCCCTTGAGCACCACCTAGTGGTTGGTGAATCATCACTTCTGCGTTAGGTAAGCAGTAACGCTTTCCGATAGTTCCGGCAGAAAGTAAGAAAGCACCCATACTAGCTGCCATTCCCATACAAATAGTGACTACATCACATTTAATGTGTTGCATAGTGTCATAAATTGCAAAACCAGCAGTTACACTACCACCTGGAGAGTTAATGTAGAAATAAATATCTTTTTCGCTATCTTGAGCTTCTAAGAATAATAATTGGCTCACAATTGAATTAGCTACTTGGTCATTTACGTCTGAACCAAGGATAACTATTCTGTCTTTTAATAATCTTGAGTAAATGTCATAAGCTCTTTCGCCTTGCGAAGTTTGCTCGATGACTGTAGGGATTAAATTCATTTTTTCTCCTCCTAATTAATTCTTTATTATAATTATACTTTATCGCCAAAATTTATTCAATATAGACGTTTATAACCTATAAGAATGTTCTTTAAAATTCCCCATAATTGTATTGATGCTGTTTACGGTTATGAATGCTTTAGGACAATGTTTATTGACTATTTGGCGTAGTTGATAAAGTTCGTTTTGTTGAATAACTAAAATTATCATACGTTTTTTTTCGTGGCTATATCCTCCTTCAACGTCAATGATGGTAGAACCACGATGCATTTCAGTATTAATAATTTCTACAAGTTCATCGGTATTATTTGTTATTATAGTACATTGAATGTATGCTGATAAAAATTTCTGAATACCTCGCATAGTCTGGTTGCGAACAAAGCTCATAATTAAGGCATACATGACATATTTAATGTCATAAGCAATCCAAATTACAAAATATATAACAATATCTTGAACTAAAAATACGGTTGGTAAATTCAGATTGAATTTTTTTACAAAATACTTACCTGTAATATCAGAACCACCAGTAGATCCTCCACTTATTAAAATACAACACATTGCGATTCCGGATAAAATACCCGAGAATATAGTAGCAACAATCTTATCGTTTAAATTGACTGGAGTAATTATAAGCGGCAAGTAATCTATAAGGAAAGATGATAGTAAGATAACAATTCCAGTGAGTATCATAAATTTTTTGCCGACATATTTGTAGCCGATATAAAAAAGAGGAATATTTATTAATAATTGAGCAGTCCCTATATTAATATTTGTATATTTGTGTAAAACTAGAGCTAATCCTAAAGCACCACCAGTTCCTAAGTTGTTAAAAGGAAGAAGGATACCTGCATAAATAGAGAATATTAATATTCCGATTGTCAGTAATAAAACTTGTTTAAAATACTTTTTTTTGTCAACATTGTAAAATGTTTCTTTTAGCATAATGTGTACTTCCTATATTATTGTTACTTTAATTTTAATGGTAATTCCTCTTAATTGCAATATAAATATTTACCTTTTTGTTTTAAAAATATTTTAATGAAAATATTTTTAAAAATTAAATCAAGAAAATAATTTGAAAACTGTAGCAATATTAGATTTCCATCTGTAACAGTATATTAAGAGATGTTTATAGTATACAAAACCTATAAATAAATAATATTTTTATTTTTAATATAAGTTTTTTCGAAAAAATTATCTAAAATAGAATATTGAACTGTATTCGTTTGCATGATATAATACAGTTGAAAGAAAAAAGAAGGGAGGTTGTTATTATGACAACAGAAACAAAAAAAACAAAACACCCATTAGGATTGCAATTAGCAAATTTAGTAACAGGGTTAAATAGCTTTTATGCCTACGGAATTATAGGGTATTTATTTCTATTTTTAACATCTCCGACGAGCGAAAATGGGCTAGGGTTCAGTGTAGCAGAAGCTAGTGATATTTATGGAACATATTCAATGCTTATGTTCTTAGCTCCATTATTAGGAGGATACCTAGCTGACAGATATCTTGGATTACAAAAGACTATAATTTTAGGTACTTTTGTTAGTATTTTCTATTATTTAGCATTTATTACTATTTTGCCTAGTGACCCTACAGCAAAAACATTATGGATTTGCTTCGGTATCGGAATCATTAGTGGTGGTTTAGGAAAAGGAAATGTTAGTGCATTAGTAGGAGAATTGTACAAAAAAGACGAATTAACTAAACGAGATGAAGCATATAGTATTTTCTATATGGCTACTAATATCGGTGCATTCTTAGGACCTATTATTGTAGGATATATAGTAGAAACGAAATTCGCAACGTTTAATGCTGATGGAACAGTTTCTAGTTACGGATTTAAATATGCATTCTTAACAGCCGTTATTATGACAATTATTCAATTTGTCGGATTTTTAGTATTGGCTCCTAAGTGGTTAAAAGAAGCTGGAAAATATCCGTCATTCAAGAAAAAAGAAGTTGTCGAAAAAGAAACAACTACAAAAGGATTTACAAAGACAGAAAAAGGTCGTATTGTTGCAATGGCAATATTCTTTGTCTTCGTAGTTTTATTCTGGAGTGCATGGTATCAAACACAAACATCGTTTGCGTTACTAACAAAAGATTTAGTTGACAGAAATATTTTTGGATATATGATGCCTATAGCTTGGTTAATGTCATTTAATGGTATTTTATGTGTAGTTCTTGCTCCAGTTCTTGGACGTTTCTGGGTTAAATTAGAAGAAAAAGGAAAAGATTGGTCAGTAGCTACTAAAATGGCATGGGGTATGATCATTTCTGGTTTAGCCTTCGGAGTATTAGTTCTTGGTCTTAATGGATTAGGTGGAGTAACTGACGGTAGTGTGAAGATGAGTATTTGGTATGTATTATTATCTTATGTTCTGTTAACTGTAGGGGAATTAATGTTATCACCGATAGGAATGTCACTATTTAACAAATTAGCACCTGCCAAATATGCATCTATAGTTATGGGGGTATGGTATTTGTCATTCTCACTTGCTAATAAAATTTCTGGAGAGCTTACAGGTTTAACAGAAGGGTTAGGTTTCCAAGCATTATTCGGATATATAGCTATGATTATTATAGTATTCGGAGCAATATTATTATTACTAAAAGGTAAACTAGAGAAATTAATGGCACTAGATCAATTGAAAAAAGGCGAATAGTTAACATTCGAAGTTAGACACTTTTTTATAAAAAATCTTAAATATAAAATGTGAAGATTCAAAAATACGTTATACTAAAAATACACACTTCCGGACTTAGTATGAATGTTGTTTTGAACTTCACATTTTTTGTTAGTTGTTTGAGGTGTATAATAAATGCGGTGGGTGATAAAAATCACCTACCGCATAATTTTTTATAAAGTTAATATTTAGAATAAATATAAAGGGATCTAATTATTCTTCATTTACTATACAATTAAAATTTTCACTACAATACACTAACAAATAATCGTTGGAAGAAATCTGCTAATATATCAGCTTGCTCTTGTTCGGACTTACCTTCTAAATTTTTAACATTTTCTTTAACATCTTTAGGTTTTTCTGCTTTATTAGTATAAGTTACCT
>CAMEOL010000005.1 GCA_945929765.1 uncultured Gemella sp. | reverse complement strand
GAGTATAAAACTATTTGACAATAATACAGCATTAGAAAATGAAAATATAAATGAAGAAGTAGTAAATGAAAGTAAAGAAGAGTACTTAGATTTATTAGAAAAGATAAAAGGTAGAGTAGAACAAGAAAAAGAAGAATCTGTAGAGTCAGAAGATGTAATAATAGAAAGTATAAATTCTAATTTAGAATTAGAAAATACACAGTTAAATGATGAATTAGAACAAACAGTAGTAATAAATAAAGAAGAGTTGCATAAAGCGATAGCTAATAGTGAAATTAATGTTAATGAAAACACTGCTGTTCTTGGAACTGCTTTTGCCGCAACATTTGCAAATAGTAACATAGAGAACAATATTCAAAACTTTGAAGCACAAAAAGAAGTAGTTTTGGAAGTTTTGGGGTTAAAAAAACGTATAGGGCTAAAAACTATAGTAGACGATATTACTTTTGATATGCACGCAGGAGAAATAATCGGACTTTTAGGACCGAACGGGTCGGGGAAAACAACGATTATGCGTATGTTAGTAGGATTGACAAAATCATCAAAAGGTGACGTATATTGTTTTGAAAAACCGTTAAAATTAGGAAATACAAAAATGTTGGCTGAAGTTGGATCTATGATCGAATCGCCAGAATTTTATAATTATATGTCTGGATACGCTAATCTAAAACAAATAGCCAGATTATCAACTAAGAAAATTACACGTACAAAAATAAAAGAATTATTAAAATTTGTAGGTTTAGAGAAAGTAGCTCGCAAAAAAGTAAAAACTTATTCTCTAGGTATGCGTCAAAGATTAGGACTTGCCCAGGCGTTGTTACACGATCCAAAAATTCTAATTTTGGATGAACCAGTTAACGGATTAGATCCACAAGGGGTAAAAGAATTCCGTGACAAATTAAAAGAAATAGCAGCTACCGGAGTGTCTATTTTAATATCATCACATTTATTAGATGAAATAGAAAAAGTTTCAGATAGAATAATTGTATTAGAAAAAGGACAAATAATAGCAGATGATACTTTAGAGAATCTATGCGGAGAAGATATAGAACGTACACTTCTTTCTACATACGATAACGCTAGAGCAGAATCATTAATTAACGATTTAGATATACCTTATGATGTTACTGAAGAAGGATTTGTTTTTGATAATCTGTCAAAAGATGACAAAGCTAAAGTTGTAGCATATTTAGTAAATAACTATGTAGAAATAAATACTATTAAAGTTGTAAGAAAAACTTTAGAAGAACGCTTCTTAGAGATAACAGGAAAAGGAGGTCTAAAATAATGAAATTATTAATTAATGAATTTATAAAAGATTATAAGAAAAAAACTACATGGGTTTATATGATTTTAATTATAGCTATGTTAGCTTTTTATAACTTCGCTAGAACATATAATTTAGAAGGAACACCTGAATCTTCAGCCCAAACTTTAATTGCAGAAAGTTTGAGTGTTACTACAGGAATAGCATATATATTTATATTAATAATGTTTGCTAATAACTTATCTCAGGAATATTCAAAAGGGACTATAAAATTCCTTTATTCTAAACCTAAATCAAGAACAGCTATACTTACAGCAAAAATAATTTTAGCATTCTTTAATTTTGTTGTTTTTGGATTTATTAGCTTTGCTTCGGATATTTTTATGAAGAAATATATTTTTTACAAAAACTACATTAACTTACATACTGTTTTTGGAGAACGCTTAGGAGAAGAATTTTATAATAGAACGTTATTAGAACATTCATCTATATTTTTAGGTTCTGTAGCGATAGTAGTAATTTTTATGATATCTTTAGTATTACTTATTTGTACAGTTGCAAAAACACAAATATTATCGTTAGTCATTGTTATGTTTATGGTTCTTGCAGGGGACCTTATTAGTAGCTTGTCATTATTAGTGATGGGTAAATTTGAATATATAAAATATCTTTTTACAAATATTTCAAAAATACCAGGATATTTTACAGATAAAGCCTTTAATGCGACAACTAGCGAGATATTTAAATTAGGATCAAGTGATTTATTAATTATGGCTTTGAGTTGGACTGTATTGTTTATGATAATTTCTTATGTTGTAAATGCACGTAGAGATATAACTTTAGATTAATATTTAGGAAGGACAATTTAATGAAAATTGAATTAAAAAGATTAAAGAAAATAATAGATATATTAGATATAGATGGAGTTGTTATAAGTGGACAATATTCATCTTTCGAGGAAAGTTTATCTAAAATAGAATTTTCGAATAACGATATAGCTAATACAGTAGTTAGATATCTAAAGAAAATAAAAGGTTCTATAATTAATGATTTGAAAGATGGGAAATTAGTAAAGGTTTCTAGTTCAATCTCGCTATATACATTGTTTATCCCTAGTAAGGATAATGCGGAAGAATTTTTTATTTTGTCACCGTATCTAGAAAGTTATATATCAATGGAAGCTGCACAAGAAGTTTTGTCTAAGCAGGGATTGTCGCTAGAAGAAAATTTAAATGAGATGATTTATCCTTTTACAGTAATAAGTAAAAAGAAATTTAATCATTTAATAGAGATGATCGCAGATACAGAAGATGTTGATTATGATAATAAAATAGAGGTTTACAAAGATAATAGTATTAGAAATGTAAAAAAATCTACTATAGATAGAAGATATGAGGTAGAAGAAGTTGTAGCGAACCAAACAAGAATTAATGGTGAAATTATTGCGGCGTTAGTTCGAGGTGATATAACTCGTATTATGATGATATTTGACCTTCGAGGGTATGGAGTAGAGAACGAAAAATTCCCGATTGGAGATAATGCACTTAGACGTCGTTTAGGATATATTAATGACGTTTTACATGCGGCATTAATAGACAGTGAAGCCAATTCAGTTGACGTTGATGCGTTGTGGATTAAAGTGAAAAATCAATTAGACAACTATGATTTTTCTGAAGATATTGTAAGAAAATATTGTTTATTAGTAGACAAAGAACGTTATAAAGATAAACAACAAGTAGTAAGAAATTGTATACTGTATATTAACGATCATATTCGCGAAAAAATTAGTTTAAATGATGTTAGTGATTATTTAGGTGTTAATAAGAGTTACTTATCTTCTATATTTAATAGAGAGATGGGTTTCAGTATAGTAGATTATATTCATGATAAACGTATCGCTAACTCTAAATATTTATTACGTAATACAGATTTTTCTATTTCAGAAATTTCTGATTATGTAGGATATTATGATACAAGTTATTACATAAGAATATTTAAAACTTTAGAAAAAACTACACCATTAAAATATAGAGAACAATCAAGTAGAGAGAGAATGTAATTAGTATAATTTAATTCTTGACAAACTAATAAATTTAGTATAACATTTATAGGTAATAATTATTTTTAGTATAAACAAAGTAGATTTTATTTTAAAAAATTTAATTTTAGAGAATTTCGTTCATAGGCTGGAAGACGGATAATTAATATTAAAATAAGGAACACTACTTTTGATCATAAAAAAATAGGAATTAAAGGTATTCTAATAGAATACGAATAAGGGTGGCACCACGAAAATTATCGTCCCGTATAAGCAAAAGCTTATATGGGGCTTTTTATATTTATGGAGGAAAAACATATGTCGATTATTAATATGCCGCGTGGAACGCAGGATATTTTGCCGAAAGATTCGAAAAAATGGCAGTATATTGAAGACAGATTAAGAAAAATTAGCAACAATTTTTGTTATGAAGAAATAAGAACACCAATGTTTGAATCAACAGAACTTTTTGCTCGTGGAGTAGGAGATACTACCGATATCGTACAAAAAGAAATGTATACTTTTCTGGATAAAGGGAATCGTTCTTTAACATTGAGGCCAGAAGGAACGGCAGGTACGGTTAGATCGTACATTGAAAATAAATTATTTGCAGAAACAATAAAACCACAAAAACTATTTTATATCGGTCCGATGTTCCGATATGAGAGAAAACAAAAAGGACGTTATCGTCAATTTGTTCAATACGGGGTAGAAGTAATAGGAGAAGAAAGTCCGAAAATTGATGCAGAAGTAATAAGTTTAGCTTATAATATTTATCGTTCTTTCGGGATAGAAAATATTAAAGTTAGCATTAATTCGCTAGGAAATCCTACTGAGAGAAAGGCATATAATGAGGCTTTAGTAAAACACTTCGAACCAAGAATTAACGAGTTTTGTAGTGATTGTCAAAATAGATTGTACAAAAATCCTATGAGAATACTCGATTGTAAAGTTGATGCTAATCATGAACTGATGGCGACAGCTCCAAGGCTTTTAGATTTTTTAGGAGAGGAATCATTAGCTTACTTTAATGAAGTTCTAAAACATTTAGATGCACTAAATGTTAAATATGAAGTTGATAGTAATTTAGTGAGAGGATTAGATTATTATACACATACAGCATTCGAAATAATGATCGATAATCCAGAAGTTGAACTAAAAACTTTATGTGGTGGTGGTCGTTATAATGGTTTGGTAGAAATGTTAGGTGGTCCTAGTGGAGAAAAAGGTATAGGCTTTGCACTTAGTATAGAAAGGTTACTTTTGGCGCTAGAAAGTGAAAACATAGAGTTGCCAATTGTAGAAGATATTGATATATTCGTTGTTACAATGGGTGAATTAGCTAGTGATTATGGCGTTAAATTAACAAATGATTTACGTCTTGCAGGATATAAAGTTCAAAATGATTATTTTGATAAAAAAATGAAGGCGCAAATGAAATTAGCTGATCGTTACAAAGCGAAATTCACGATAATAATAGGTGAGAGTGAATTAGAAGAACAACAAGTTACAATAAAGAATATGGCTAATTTCGAACAAGAAAAGATAGCGATCGTAAAAATTAAAGAGTATATAGAAGAAAAAATAAAAGGAGAATAAAATGGGAGCATACGGTAGAACAGAAGATGCAGGATTAATAGATGAAAGATTTGTCGGACAGACAGTAACAGTAAAAGGTTGGGTTGGTAAAAGACGAGATTTAGGAAATTTAATTTTCATAGATGTTAGAGATAGAATGGGTGTAGTACAGTGTATATTTTCTGAAGAAAAAAATGCACAGGCTCACAAAATTGCAGACACAATAAGAAATGAGTATGTAGTATCTGTCGAAGGAGAAGTTGTATTACGTGATGAAAAAACGAGAAACGATAAAATAAAATCAGGTAATGTAGAAATTATAGTAACAAAAGTAGAGATATTATCAACAGCAAAAACATTACCATTCGTTTTAGATGATGCTAGTTTATCGAGTGAAGAATTGAGAATGAAATATCGTTACTTAGATTTACGTCGTACAGAATTAGCGGACGTACTACACTTACGTTCGAAAATAACAAAAGCAACACGTGACTATTTAGATGGTCATAATTTTACGGATGTAGAAACGCCAATTTTAACGAAATCTACACCAGAAGGAGCACGTGATTATTTAGTACCTAGTCGTGTTCATCCTGGAGAATTTTATGCGTTACCACAATCACCACAGTTATTTAAGCAGTTATTAATGGTTGCTGGTTTTGATAGATATTACCAAATAGCTCGTTGTTTCCGTGATGAAGATTTGCGTGCTGATCGTCAACCTGACTTTACACAAATAGATATGGAAATGAGCTTTATGTCACAAGATGAGATTATTACGATGATAGAAGGATTAATAGCTCATGTAATGAAAGAAGTGAAAGGTATAGAAGTTAAAGTTCCTTTTGAAAGAATGGACTACAACGACGCTATGGAACGTTTTGGTAGTGACAAGCCGGATACACGTTTCGGAATGGAATTAAAAGACGTTAGTGATATAGTAGCTAATGTAGATTTCAAAGTTTTCTCGAATGCTGTAGAACAAGGTGGAGCTGTTAAATGTATCGTAGCTAAAGGGGTTGCTGATAAATATTCTCGTAAAGATATAGATGCTTTAGCAGCATATGTAGCTAATTATGGAGCTAAGGGACTTGCTTGGGTAAAAGTTACAGAAGAAGGACTTAATGGGGCTATAGCAAAATTCTTTGACGAAGAAGTAGCAGCGAAATTAGTTCAGCGTGCAGAAGCGGAAGTCGGAGATTTAATATTATTTGCAGCAGATAGCAAAAAAGTATGTTATGCATCATTAGGTGCATTACGTCAAAAATTAGCTCGCGATTTAGATTTAATAGATCCGAATAAGTTTAATTATTTATGGGTAGTAAACTGGCCGTTATTAGAATTTGATGAAGAAACTGGAAAATACAGTGCAGCACACCATCCATTCACTATGCCGAAAGTAGAAGATGTACATTTATTAGAAACAGCTCCAGAAAAAGCATACGCACAAGCATATGATATCGTATTAAATGGTTATGAATTAGGTGGAGGAAGTATCCGTATCTATGATAAAGATGTTCAAACTTCTATGTTAAAAGCGTTAGGATTCAGTGAAGAAAGTGCTAAGAGTCAGTTTGGATTCTTATTAGAAGCATTTGAATTTGGTGTTCCACCGCATGGAGGATGTGCATTAGGACTGGATCGTTTCGTTATGTTATTAGCAGGTAGAGAAAACTTGCGTGATACTATAGCATTCCCGAAAACAGCTAATGCATCTTGCTTGTTAACAGAAGCTCCATCTCCAGTAGACTTAGAGCAATTGTTAGAATTAAATATTTCGACACTGAAAAAATAATTTTATTGTATATTGTTCAATGATTTTTTAGTTTTGAAATAGTATTGATAGATTTACTGATAATATATATTTAACTTTATTAATTGGTGGTGCTGATCAAAAAGTCAGAAATATCTTTATTGACTGTATGTTCTATGTAGTGAATATTATAAGGTTTATAAAATTTTCCTTTTAATTTGTCAGGTTAATTATTAATAGTAAATAAATATTTTATCTTTTAAAATAAAAAGATTATTAGAAAAACACCTTAGTAGTTTGGTAATAGCCCCCGAAATTTGGAGAAATTTTGGAGGGCTATTACCTTTTGTACTGCTAGGGTGTAATATTTTATTGATTTATGAATTTTGTCTTTCTGTCGAATGTGATGTTTTACTGAAAATTTTTTTGAAAGTAATAAGTTTCTAGGTGTAGATTCGATCAAAATTTAGGATTGTATATAAAAATTTTAGTATTCTATACTTTTCCTAGATATTTTCTAAAGACAGCTATTTTTCATTTTTATTTCTATATTTTTTTCTAAAGAAAATAATAAGTGTAGCTATTGATAATGTTACAATACCGTATAAAGAATATTTGCTAGCAATTTCCCCAGTTTTTACTAAAGCACCTTTTTTGGTATTATTGTTTTTATTAGTTGTTTTATCATTTTCATCTTTAACAACAATAGTTTTATCGTTTTCATCTTTAGAAGAGTTGTCGCTCTCAGGTTTTTGATTATTAGCAGGAGTTACATTGTTATCAGGTTGACTACCATTATTAGAATTATCTTGGTTGTTATCGTTGTTGTTATTTCCATCTGTAGAAGTATCGTTGTTATTAGTGTTCTTATCTGGAGTAGTTTTTGTGTCTGTAGAACTGTTGTCAGTATCTTTCTTTTTATCTTCTTCTGGTTTAGTGCTATTGTCTAATTTTGGTGTAGAGTTTTTGTCATCAGGATTAGAATTGTTTTCTAATTCAACTCGGTTAGTAAATCCGTCACCGTCATTATCTGCGTCTAAATCGTACTTAGGGATGTTGTGTGTTATGTTTTTCCCGTGTGATGTTGTGGTGTTGAAGTCTATTTGTGCTATTAATGGATCGTGATCTGACGCTCTACCGTCTTCTTCCATGAATGAAGAATTGACGTGGATAGCATCGAATTTAATGTAGTCCAGTATATTTTTGCTAACTAAAATATTGTCAAGGCTTTGGTTATTCCCTCTGTAGAAGTAACTATATCTATCGCTTTCATCATGAAGTGATAATAAGTTTTGTAGTACATTACCTTCTAAAGTTTTTATCGTTTTTGAGAATTCAAAATCGTTAAAATCACCAGTTAAGACAAATTTTAGATTAGGATTTTGTTGTAATCCTTCTTGGACGAATTTATTTAGTTCTAAAGCCTGTTCTATTCTACTAGCTTGGGATGTTTCTATAGCAGGTTGTGTTTTTCCGTACAATGGATTATCTCCATTTTTTGATTTTAGGTGATTTGTTATTACTATTACTCTTTCCCCTTTAAAATCAAATTCAGCTGCTAATGATTTTCTAACGTTTTTAAATGCGTTACTCAGAGGTGCTATTCTTGCAGGGTTTTTTTCTAGTTCTCCATTAATGAATCTTGCTGCTTCTGTGCTACCACCTTTTTCTTTATTTACTAGGTTTACCCTTGCGGAATTGTATAAATATGCTACTCTAATATTAGAACCAGGTTTTCCACCTTCGTCATTGTTAACCGGTTCTATTTCGACATAAGTATATGTCGGTCCGCCTAATTCTTTAATTTTATTTGCCAATCTTTCTCCGCTTTTTACACCACTAGTCGTTCCATCATCAACAGATCCGTTGTTGTCTTGAACTTCTATTAATGAAATTATGTCTGGTGAATTTATTTCATTAATGAATGATTGTGCAATTTTTGTTACTTTTTCTTCAGGTGTTTCTTTTTTAGAATTATTAGCAGAGAAGTTTTCGATATTGTATGAAGCTATAGTTAGTTTGTTTTCGTCAAATTTTATCGTTGATTTTTCTCTTGTAAGCTTACCGTCTATTTTTGTTGGTAGTTGTGTGTTAGTAACATCTACTTTATATTCGCTATAATCATAAGTAACATTTCCTACAATATTTTCTTCGAAGTAATCGTTAGCTTTTGCTCTATATGTCCTATTACCTGTCATAATAGCTATTATTTCTGTATTTTGCCCATTTTCTCTTAAGTTTATTCCACCAGAATTATTATTTTTACCGTTGTATGAGTTAGGTAGTACATATAGGTAACCATATTTTTGCGGTCCTAATATTTTAGGTTTTTCTATTTCTACACGCATACCTTCGATACTTTCCCAGAAGTCTATTGCGTCTTCGTTAGGATCGAATGTCGTAAATGAGTCGTTGTCAATTATGTTTTTTGGTATGTTATCACCTAAAATAATAGGTTTAGGAAGATCGGCTTTTCCTGTTATTTCTATTTTTTCTGCTGATAGTTGCGTTATAGTTAAATCGGTTTTATTTTTTTCGGCGTATCCTGCTCCTAGGTTTTCTGTAACAGTTCCTTGGATAGTTAATTTATCTCCTACTGTTACTTTTTCTTTACTTGCAACGTATATCGCGTCAGAAGTGTTAGGATTTGTATCAGGTGTTATATCTTGGACATAAAAACCTTTGTTGTTATCTATTTTAGTAACGACGACATTTTCTAAAGAAATTTTTGTGTCTACTAGTGGAGAAGTATGACTTTCTCCTTGGATATTTCCGACTGCATCAACTTTTCTGAAAGGTTCAGTAACATTTGTTTCTTCTACTGTAGAAGATTCAGCAGAATTAAATGTAATAGCAGAAAGTTCGCCTACTTTTATTTGTTTTTTATTTTTAAATGTAGTTAAGAAACCATCTACTTGAGATATTTTATCTCCGACTTTAACCATTTTAGAAATTACGTCATAATTTCCTGTAGCCCTATTATCTAAAAATATTTCTATAGTGTTATTGTTGTTATCTGTCGCTGTAATGACAGTATTTTTATAATTTCCTTGAGAAGTTATTTTATCTACTTTTAGATCGTTTAATGTAACGAGACTGTCGTCAATTATTGTATTAAGTTGATCTACAGTAGTTTTAATTGGGTTTATAGGGTTACTTTCGGAAATTTTTACTATATTTTTTAGTGCAACGAGTTGGAGTTGTTTATTATATTCTCCTACTGTAGCGGTAAAACTAACTGTATCTCCTTTTTTTAGTGATACATTATCAAGATCTCCTTTGTTAGGGTAGACATATATAGTTTGATTGTTGCTAGTAGTAATGTAAAATCCTTGTCCGCCCCATGAACCTAGGTTAGATACAATTGTTCCTTGAATATTAACAATATCATTTTTCTTTATTGTAGATTTGTTGAAAGATGGATTTTCTTCGGCGTATACATATTTGTTTTGGTATAGTTCTACTTGACTTAAGTTAGAGAACAGTGAAATTATTAATGCACTGGACATTCCGATAAAAATTTTTTTGTTTAGTTTCATATTATATCTCCTTATAATTAGTTATATATAAATTATAACATATTTAAATAGCTATGTATAATTGAAAACAAAGGAATGTACGATTCTCAACCGTTTTCTATAGTCTACTTATAAAATTAAAGACTGTATTGTTCGCTTAAAATCTAGAAATTATATTTATTCATCTTTCTTTTGAAAAATAAAAAATTTGTGTTATAATTAATTTTATGTAATTTATTAATTGTATTTATTGATTCAGAGAGGAATAACAATGACAGAAGAAAATGTTAATATAACAACAGAAGAACTTAATGATCAAATGTTAGTACGTCGAGAAAAAATGGAAGCAATGCGCGAAAATGGGCTTGATCCGTTCGGTACAAAGTTCGTACGTAGTCATTTATCAAACGAAATAGTTGAACAATTTGATCAATTTTCGAAAGAAGAATTAGAAGAAAGAAATATCGAAGTAACTATTGCAGGTCGTATTATGACAAAACGCGGGAAAGGAAAAGCAGGATTTGCTCATGTTCAAGATTTAGGCGGACAAATTCAAATTTATGTTCGAGAAGATCGCGTTGGAGAAAATTACGAATATTTTAAAACTACAGATCTAGGGGACATAGTAGGAGTTACAGGTGTCTTGTTTAAGACGAATGTAGGCGAACTTTCAGTTAAGGCTAACAGTTATGACATTTTAACGAAATCTTTACGTCCGTTACCAGATAAGTTCCATGGCTTAAAAGATGTTGAAGAAAGATATCGTCGTCGCTACGTAGATTTAATTATGAATAAAGAAAGTAAAGACACTTTTATTTTACGTTCAAAAATAATTCAAATTATGCGTAGTTATCTAAACGAAAGAGGATACTTAGAAGTAGAAACACCGATGATGCATAGTATCGCTGGAGGAGCTGCTGCTCGTCCGTTTATAACACATCACAATGCTTTAGATATGGAATTGTTTATGCGTATAGCTTTAGAATTGCCGCTAAAACGATTAATAGTAGGTGGATTAGAAAAAGTATACGAAATAGGGCGTGCATTTAGAAATGAGGGTGTTTCGACACGTCATAATCCTGAATTTACGATGATTGAGTTGTACGAAGCTTATGCTGATTACAATGACATTATGAATTTAACGGAAGATATGATTGCGTATATTTGTAAAGAAATTCACGGAACAACAGTAATTACTTACGGAGAAGAAACTATAGACTTAACTCCAAAATGGAGAAGAGTTCATATGGTTGATGCTATTAAAGAAGTAAAAGGAATAGATTTCTGGCAACATATGACAGATGAAGAAGCGCATAAATTGGCTAAGGAGCATGGTGTTCATGTAAGAAAAGATATGAAAGTTGGTCATATTATTAATGAATTTTTCGAAACGTTCGTAGAAGAAACATTAGTTCAACCTACATTTGTGTATGGTCACCCAGTAGAAGTATCTCCATTAGCTAAGACTAATCCAGAAGATGAACGATTTACAGATAGATTTGAATTGTTTATAGTTCGTCGTGAACATGCAAATGCATTTAGCGAATTAAACGATCCAATCGATCAAAAAGCTAGGTTTTTATCACAAATGGATGAAAAAGATGCAGGGAATGAAGAAGTTTACGAAATGGACGAAGATTTCGTAGAAGCATTAGAGTACGGTATGCCACCAACAGGAGGTTTAGGTATCGGTATAGATAGATTAGTAATGTTACTAACTAACTCTCCATCTATTCGAGATGTACTATTGTTCCCTTATATGAAGCATAAATAAACGTTTATATAATAGGTGTTTTAGGTTGTATAGTTAATACGGGGCATGGAGGGAAAATCCATGCCCTGTATGTTTGTAAATGATGTGAAACAAAAAAATAAAAAAAATTAAATTGGAGTATTGACTTAATAAAAAAAAAATGATAATATATACGTTGTGAGTATTTTAAGGTACTCTATCTACTTAAGCGAAAGCTTTTTAATTTTTTGTCTCAAAAATGAACCACCTGGATGTGTGGAACAAAGAGACAATTAAAATTTATAATTTAGAAGTGAAGAAAGGAGGAATTCTAGGAATGCCTACTATTAACCAATTAGTTCGTAAACCTCGTAAATCAAAAGTTGTAAAATCAGATTCACCAGCTCTTAACAAAGGTTACAACTCTCAAAGAAAGAAAGAAACTAACATTTCTTCTCCACAAAAAAGAGGAGTTTGTACTCGTGTTGGGACAATGACACCGAAAAAACCTAACTCAGCTTTACGTAAATATGCCCGTGTACGTTTATCAAACCAAATAGAAGTTACAGCATATATTCCAGGTATCGGACACAACCTTCAAGAGCACAGTGTTGTACTTATTCGTGGAGGACGTGTTAAAGACTTACCAGGGGTTCGTTACCACATTATCCGTGGAGCGTTAGATACTGCAGGAGTTAACAACCGTATGCAAGGACGTTCTCTATACGGTGCTAAGAGACCAAAAGAGAAAAAATAATTAACTGAAAATAAATTTGATAAAAATATGCGAAAGGAGGCAACATAATGCCACGTAAAGGTCCAGTTGCAAAACGTGATGTTTTGCCAGATCCAATTTATAACTCAAAATTAGTTACAAAATTGATTAACAAATTAATGCTAGATGGAAAACGCGGTACTGCACAAAGAATTTTATATTCTGCGTTTGATATTGTAAAAGAAAAATCAGGTCGTGATGCTATTGAAGTATTCGATGAAGCTTTAAATAACATTATGCCAGTTCTAGAAGTTCGTGCTCGTCGTGTTGGTGGTTCTAACTACCAAGTACCAGTAGAAGTACGTGCTGAAAGAAGAATTACATTAGGATTACGTTGGTTAGTTAACTATTCTCGTTTAAGAGGAGAAAAAACTATGGAACAACGTTTAGCTAATGAAATTCTAGACGCAGCAAACAACTCAGGTTCAGCTGTTAAGAAACGTGAAGATACACACAAAATGGCTGAAGCGAACAAAGCGTTTGCTCACTACCGTTGGTAATTTTAAGGTGAATATTTCAAGCTATATTTTAGCTTGACTTTTTCACTATATAAACAAAAATAACAACAATCATATGAAAGGAGAAAAATGACTCATGGCTAGAGCGTTTTCTTTAAAAGATACTCGTAATATCGGTATCATGGCTCACATCGATGCAGGGAAAACTACTACAACTGAACGTGTTCTATTTTACACAGGGAAAATCCATAAAATAGGAGAAACTCATGAAGGTGCTTCTCAAATGGACTGGATGGAACAAGAGCAAGAACGTGGTATCACAATTACATCTGCAGCGACTACAGCTGAATGGAACAAAAACCGTATCAACATAATTGATACTCCAGGACACGTAGACTTCACTGTAGAGGTTGAGCGTTCACTACGTGTACTTGATGGAGCAGTAGCAGTTCTTGATGCTCAATCAGGAGTTGAGCCACAAACTGAAACAGTTTGGCGTCAAGCTACAACATACGGAGTACCTCGTATTGTATTTATTAACAAAATGGACAAAACTGGAGCGGATTTCTTCTACTCAGTAGGGACTTTACATGACCGTCTTCAAGCTAATGCTCATCCAATTCAAATTCCAATTGGATCTGAAGAAAACTTTGAAGCAGTAATCGACTTACTAGAAATGAAAGCTATCTACAATGAAGGAACTAAAGGTGAAACAATTCGTATCGCTGAAATTCCTGCAGAATACCAAGATAAAGCTGAAGAATACCGTGAAAAATTAATCGAAGCAGTTGCAGAAACTGACGAAGAATTAATGGAAAAATATTTAGGTGGAGAAGAACTATCAATTGAAGAAATTAAAGCGGCTATCCGTCGTGCTACATGTAAAGTAGAATTCTTCCCAGTAGTTTGTGGATCTGCATTTAAAGATAAAGGTGTTCAAGCTATGCTAGATGCAGTAGTAGAATACTTACCATCTCCATTAGACGTACCTGCAATTAAAGGTGTTAACCCAGATACTGATGAAGAAGTGGAAAGACATTCTTCTGACGAAGAGCCATTCTCAGCTCTTGCGTTTAAAGTTATGACTGACCCATACGTAGGGAAACTTACATTCTTCCGTGTTTACTCAGGTATCTTATCATCAGGATCATACGTTAAAAACTCTACGAAAGGTAAACGTGAACGTGTAGGACGTATTCTACAAATGCACGCTAACTCTCGTAACGAAATTTCTGAAGTTTACGCAGGGGATATCGCTGCAGCTGTAGGTCTAAAAGACACTACAACTGGAGACACTCTATGTGATGAAAAACACGAAGTAATTTTAGAATCTATGGAATTCCCAGAGCCAGTTATCCAACTTTCAGTTGAACCAAAATCAAAAGCTGACCAAGATAAGATGACTACAGCTCTTCAAAAATTACAAGAAGAAGATCCAACATTCCGTGCAGGAACTGACGAAGAAACAGGACAAGTTATCATCGCAGGAATGGGAGAACTTCACTTAGATATCATCGTTGACCGTATGCGTCGTGAATTTAAAGTTGAATGTACAGTAGGTGCACCAATGGTTTCTTATCGTGAAACATTCAAAGCATCTGCACAAGTTCAAGGTAAATTCACTCGTCAATCAGGTGGACGTGGACAATATGGGGATGTTTGGATTGAATTTACTCCAAATGAACCAGGTGCAGGTTTCGAATTCGAAAATGCAATCGTTGGAGGGGTTGTACCTCGTGAATATATTCCAGCAGTAGAAGCAGGTCTTAAAGACTCTATGGCTAATGGGGTATTAGCAGGATACGAACTTATCGACGTTAAAGCTAAATTATTCGATGGATCATACCACGATGTCGATTCATCAGAAATGGCGTTCAAAGTTGCAGCATCACTTGCACTTAAAGAAGCAGCTAAAAAATGTAACCCTGTAATCTTAGAACCAGTTATGAAGGTAGAAGTAGTAATGCCTGAAGAATATCTAGGGGATATCATGGGAGATATTACATCACGTCGTGGACGTGTAGAAGGTATGGAAGCTCGTGGTAATGCACAAGTAGTTAGTGCACAAGTACCACTATCTGAAATGTTCGGATATGCTACATCATTACGTTCTGCAACACAAGGACGTGGAACTTACTCAATGGTATTTGATCACTACGAAGAAGTACCAAAATCAATTTCAGAAGAAATTATCAAAAAAAATAAAGGATAATAAAATAATTTATTCTTTATAGTTGCAATTTAAGCACGAAAATTATAAAATATAGTTATCATAGATGTACTCTATGTAACTTGTAAAAAATCTATTTATTTCAAGGAGAACATTAAACAATGGCAAAAGAAAAATTTGACCGTAGTAAAACACATGCCAATATCGGTACAATAGGTCACGTTGACCACGGAAAAACTACTTTAACTGCAGCTATCGCTACAGTTTTAGCAAAACGTTCTGGTAAAGGAGAAGCTAAATCTTACGACGCTATCGATAACGCACCAGAAGAAAGAGAACGTGGTATCACAATTAATACTTCTCACATCGAGTACGAAACAGAAGCTCGTCACTATGCACACGTAGACTGCCCAGGACACGCTGACTACGTTAAAAACATGATCACAGGAGCTGCTCAAATGGACGGAGCTATCCTAGTAATCGCTGCTACAGATGGACCAATGGCTCAAACTCGTTAGCACATCCTTCTATCTCGTAACGTTGGAGTACCAAAAATCGTTGTATTCTTAAACAAATGTGATATGGTTGACGACGAAGAATTATTAGAATTAGTAGAAATGGAAGTACGTGAATTACTTTCTGAATACGGATTCGACGGAGATGACGTACCAGTTATCCACGGTTCAGCTCTTAAAGCTCTTGAAGGAGAAGAAGCTTGGGAAGATAAAGTTATTGAGTTAATGAACGTAGTTGACGAATACATCCCAACTCCAGAAAGAGATAACGCTAAACCATTCATGATGCCAGTTGAGGACGTATTCTCAATTACAGGACGTGGAACAGTTGCTACTGGACGTGTTGAGCGTGGACAAGTTAAAGTTGGAGATGTAGTAGAAATCGTTGGATTAACTGAAGAACCAGCTTCAACTACAGTAACAGGAGTAGAAATGTTCCGTAAATTATTAGATTACGCTGAAGCAGGAGATAACATCGGTGCATTATTACGTGGTGTTGCTCGTGAAGACATCGAGCGTGGACAAGTTTTAGCAGCTCCTAAAACAATCACTCCACATACTCAATTCGTAGCTGACGTGTACGTATTATCTAAAGAAGAAGGTGGACGTCACACTCCATTCTTCGGAAACTACCGTCCACAATTCTACTTCCGTACAACTGACGTAACAGGAGTAGTATCATTACCAGAAGGAACTGAAATGGTTATGCCTGGGGACAACGTTTCAATCAACGTAGAACTTATTTCACCAATCGCGATCGAAACAGGAACTCGTTTCTCAATCCGTGAAGGTGGACGTACAGTAGGTTCAGGTGTTGTTACTGAAATCGTTAAATAATTAGTTATTTACAAGCAAAAGACTAGAATTAATTTCTAGTCTTTTTTTCTTGTTATAATTGTTTTCTGTTAAATTTGGTAGTAAAAATATAAATATTTCTACGCAATAGGATAAACACTCGAACAGACTAATTAATTTAACTTCACATACAAAATTATCCGCTGATGATAAAGTCCACAATCGAATTCATTATACAATCCTTATTAATTAATCACTTCAATTATTATTAAATAAATGGTATAATTGTATTATCTTTTACTTTTAAGGAGTACATTAATGAACAAAAAAATTATTTTGACGGGTGATAGACCAACAGGAAAATTACATTTAGGTCATTACGTAGGCTCATTACAAAATCGAGTTAAATTACAAGAAGAAGAAAACACAAAAATGTATATAATGATTGCAGATCAACAGGCGTTGACTGATAATGCAGACAATCCACAAAAAATAATAGAAAGTGTTACAGAAGTAGCCTTAGATTACTTAGCAATAGGAATTGATCCGAAAAAAACAACAATATTTTTGCAGTCGCAAGTACCGCAACTAGCAGAATTAACTATGTACTATATGAATTTAGTTAGTGTAGCTAGACTTCAAAGAAATCCAACTGTGAAACAAGAACTAGCTACAAAAAACTTCGGAGAAAGTGTTCCGACAGGATTTTTAACTTATCCTATTAGTCAGGCTGCAGATATAACAGCATTTGGGGCAACACATGTACCAGTGGGAGAAGATCAAAAGCCAATGTTGGAACAAACTAGAGAAATTGTACGTGATTTTAATAGAATTTATAAAAAAGAAGTATTAACTTTACCAGAAATAGTTTTACCGCCAAAAAATCAAGGAAGATTAATAGGTATTGATGGAAATGGAAAAATGAGTAAGTCGTTAAATAACGGAATTTATTTATCAGATTCTCCAGAAGAAATTAAAGCGAAAATTATGAAAATGTACACGGATCCTAATCATATTCGTGTAGAAGATCCTGGGCAAGTAGAAGGGAATGTTGTTTTTACATATTTGGATATTTTTGATCCGAATAAAGAAGAAGTTGAGCAACTAAAAGAACATTATCGTCGAGGTGGATTAGGTGATGTTAAGTTAAAACTAAGACTTAATGATGTAATGCAAGATCTATTGCGTCCAATTAGAGAACGTAGAGAATTATTTGCCAAAGATTTAGATTTTGTATACAAAATGTTAGAAGAAGGTAGCAAAGAAGCAGAGAAAGTAGCAGCAAAAACTTTATTAGAAGTTAAAGAAGCTATGGGAATAAATTATTTCAAAAAATAATTTTCCTTATCTATAAGTAACTATTAAAATTAATAATATTGTAGATAATTTTGAATATGAAAGTATTCTTAACGATAGTAACTAGTAAATTATTTTATAATTATTTCTAAATATCGTTATTAGAATATTTGAGTAGATAATACTATAAACTTTGGCTGTATAATAAATTCGGTGGTAAAAAATAAGATGCAATATTCTTGTGCAACGTTTTTTCGTTGCATAAGAATATTTTTATTTTAAAACTACCGCATTTGGCATAGGTCCTAAACTGTATATTTTAGGAAGTTGTAATAACAATTATTTAATAAAAATTAAAAAACTATAATAATTATATTGAAAATACAAAGTTTAATATAATCTATACAAAACAATGAAAACGTTTGACTGAAACTAATTTCCATATTATAATATTTAATAGGGAGATTGTAGAAGGAGATAGGTATGAAATTTTCAAAAAAAATATTAACAATAGTAACAACAGGAATATTAGCTACTTCATTAACAGCGTGTTCAAGTAAAAGTCCAGGTACTGCTAAGGATGGTAACGAACAAAAAATAGAAACTGCGTCATTAAAATTAGTTACAGCAGTTGAAAAAGGAAAATACAAATTAGTAAGTACAGAAGAATTAAAAAAATGGATTGATGAAAAACAAGATATGATAATTATTGATACAATGCCTGCAGATAGCTATGCGAAACAAAAAATACCAGGTGCAGTAAATGCAGAATTACCTGTAAAAATGGAAGACGTAAAACCAGAACAGAAAGAGGCGTTTATTAAAGCATTAGGAACAGACAAAAATAAAAAAGTAGTAATTTATTGTGGATTTGTTGGTTGCGCAAGAAGTGACGTAGGAGCTTTAATAGCAAAAGAAGAAGGATTTAAAGAAGTTTATCGTCAACCAGGAGGAATTATCGCTTGGGTTGATGCAGGGTATAAATTAGGATAAAGATTTTTTAGAGTGGCTTTAAATTGTTATTAAAACAACTTTTAGCCACTTTTATTTTAATATTATTAATCGTTAAGATGATGTATTTTATTAGGAGTATATAAATATGAGTAGAAATAAACTTCAACTAATAGGGATTTCATTGGTGCTAATTGTGTTTTTATTTTTTACTATCTATACCTTTATTAATTATGAATTTTTGAAAGAATATAGAAAAATAGATGGAACCTTTTATTTATTGTTTGTGATTCATATTTTATTAGGGATAATTTTTTATTTTATTTATAAAACACCTCAAAAATATTATAATTATCCATTGAAAAACATAATAATTGATGATACTAATCGTGAAGAATTCGAATATTTAGTAAAAGGTATGGGTGGAATATTTAATATTTTTGACTCAATAATATTTGGTTTAATTTTTTATATTATAATTTTCCCGTTAGATAGTAAAAGTATACTTGTTGTGAATTTAATAATAACAGCTATATCTGTACTAATCTTACCTTTTATATTGATAATGTATTTGAGTAAATTTTCGAAATTTCCAAGAAAAAAATAAAATAATTAGAAAGGATTTTATGAAAGTAATATTAAAAAAAATAGAAAAAGAACATTTAGA
>CAMEOL010000004.1 GCA_945929765.1 uncultured Gemella sp. | reverse complement strand
TTCTGAAGACTTTTATTATTATATATGCTTTACTTCTTCTTGTCAATAGTTTTTTAAAAGTTTTTTTAGAATTTTTAAAGCGTTTTTTGTTGCCCTCTTTTGAAGACTTTTATTATTATATATGCTTTGTTTTTTCTTGTCAATACATTTTTTGAATTTTGTTTCTATAAATTACAACTATGACTTACGACTACGTTAATAACTATCGTAATCAGTAAGTTTGTTTATGCATCTACCCTCACAACATACCTATTAAACGAGCGAACAACTATTTATTATAGTAGAATTATCACATATAAGAACTCTTAAATTATTTTTATCCACAATAAATGCGTAAGGATATAGAAAGTTTTATACTCAAAGTTAAAATCATACTCTAGTTTGTGCAGAGTCTACAATAGTATGCTTCATTAATATTTCAACTTAAAACTTCCATCCCCACGCATTTTAGTTATCTTCTATAATTATTAGCTACTAAGTGCTATTTGTAAAAATCAAATATCGTTACGGGCATATTTCTCTTATGCTCAGTTTTTTTATAGTGTCCTTCTATTATTTTTTTCACTTCTTCTGGTAATGATTTGCCTTCTAAATAGTCATCTATATTATCGTACGTTACTCCTAATGCAACTTCATCTGCTAATGCAGGTCTATCTTCTTCTAAATCAGCAGTAGGTTTTTTTGTATATAAATGTTCTGGGCAGTTAAGATGTTTTAACAGATCTTTCCCTTGTCGCTTGTTAAGACGATACAACGGTGCAATATCTACCCCTCCATCTCCATACTTTGTATAAAAACCTGTTATAGCTTCTGCTGCGTGGTCTGTTCCTACTACTATCCCTTTATACATAGTAGCTATAGAGTACTGCGCCTTCATTCTCTCACGAGATTTTTCATTACCTTTTGCAAAGTCAGAGATAACTATCCCCGCTTCTTTTAAACTATTATAGCTTGCATCTACCGCTGACTTTATATTTACAGTAAATATCATATCTGGCTTTATATAGTTTAGCGCATCTTGACAATCTTGCTCATCAAATTGTTCACCGTACGGCAACCTAACAGCAATAAATTTATATTTATCGTCGCCTGTTTCTTCCCTTAATTCTTCTATCGCTAGTTGGCATAACTTACCACATAAAGTAGAATCTTGACCTCCTGATATACCTAACACCAGGCTTTCCAAAAATTTATGTTGTAGTAAATAATCCTTTATAAATTTTTTTGTTTTTTCTATTTCTTCTATAGGATCTATTACCGACTTACATTTTAATACTGAAATTATCTCTTGTTGTAATGTCATACCGAACCTCTACTTAATATTTTTCTTTAATTCTTTTAATATTGCATTTCTATTAGCCCAGCATTTTTGGCTAAGGTCTACTGGATAAAACTCCGGATTTAGCAATCTCGTATATTCTGTCCAAAAATATTTCTTACTATCTTTCAAATATTCTCGAATTTCTAAAACAGAAGGTGATTTGTACACTAACTTTCCTTTTATAAATATATCTTCATGTAAATCTCTTGCTGTAAAATCTTTCACTTCTTTTGATAAGTATGTATGCGTTGGATGGAATAACTTGATACTATCATATTTATTAACATTTTCTGATTCTAGAGCTATATAGTCTCCAGATGCCATTCCCGTTTCATTGTTTATTATTCTATAAACCTTTTTTATCCCTGGTGTTGTAAGTTTTGCTGGGTTTTCTGAAATCTTCAGACGATCTACCATATTACCATTTTCATCTTCTAAACAAACTAACTTGTAAACAGCTCCTAACGCTGGGTTTTGGTATGCTGTTATTAACTTCGTACCTACACCCCAAACATCAACTTGAGCCCCCTCTTGTTTTAAATGGGTAATAGTATCTTCATCTAAATCATTAGATGCAACAATTTTCGCATTCGGATATCCTCCATCATCAAGTAACTTTCTAGCCGCTTTAGATAAATAAGCAATATCACCTGAATCAAGTCTTATACCCTTAAAGTTAATCTTATCCCCAAACTCATCTGCAACTGCTATAGCATTAGGAATACCTGAACGTAACGTGTCATAAGTATCTACAAGAAAATAACAATCTTTATGACTTTCTGCATACTTTCTAAATGCAAGACGTTCATCTTGATAAGCTTGCACAAAAGAATGAGCATGCGTTCCACTACATGGGATATCAAATAATTTCGCTGCTTTTACATTACTAGTAGCCTCAAAACCTCCAACTACCGCAGCACGAGCACCCCATATAGCAGCATCAAACTCGTGTGCACGACGAGTTCCGAATTCCATACATACCTCATCTGGACATATATGTTTTATTCTAGCAGCCTTCGTAGCTATTAAAGTCTGATAGTTTACTATATTTAATACCGCTGTCTCTATCAATTGAGCCTGTATTAGTGGTGCTTCAACTCTTAATAACGGTTCATTACCGAAAACTATCTCACCTTCACGCATAGAACGAATACTACCTGTAAATTTTAGATTAGCTAAGTATTCTAAATAATCTTTATCATAACCTAGAGATTGTAAATAACTAATGTCGTCTGATGTAAATTTAAAATTGTTAATATAGTCTATAATTTTTTCTAGTCCTGCGAACACTGCCGATCCGCCACCAAAGGGAGCTTTTCTAAAGTACAAATCAAAATAAGAATTTCTCTCATGAATACCGTCTTTAAAGTATACGTATCCCATATTAATTTGATATAAGTCTGTATGCAAAGCATCTCCACAATATTTATCCATGGTTGCCTCCAAATTTTATTTTATTTCATTTTACCATATTTTCTATTATTGTAGAAATATTTAATGTATCCCTTAAAATAATAATGTCCGTTTTTTGATTTCATATAATTTATTCGAAATGAAAATGTCTATGGTAATATATAAATTTTGCGAACAAAAATTTTTATACTTTATAAAGAAAAACACATGAAACAATACGAAAATTCTTTCTGAAATGTAGCTTGAAAAATTAATTACTCAGCCGTATCCTAACCGAGAAAATTAACTGCAACCATTCCTTCGAACCCTATATTTTCACGTGTTTAAAATAATAAAATCTCAATAATAAAGCATGTAAAATTATACCTTGTAAGTTAATAACCTATTAACCACCATTATTAGTTGTACTACCTGTTGTTTGATTAGCTGTTGTAGTTGTCTGACTATTATTCGTAGTATTTTGTGTTGCTGTACTGCTATTAGAAGTAGATGATGTTCTACTTCTCGTATTACTAGCTCGCTCTTTTCTAGCAGCTTCTTCTTCTTTTCTTTTTTCTTCTTCTTGTTTAAGTCTAATCAACTCCGCAATATTTTCATCAACAATTAACTTACTCTGATCAGTTTGTTCAAGATTTTTATCCGGATTTTCTGCCATAATAGAATTAATAGCATTTTGCATATAATTTTCTTTTAACGGTAAATTAAAAATTAACTCTCCACTATAACTCATTCCGTACTCTTGACGTACTAAGTCTGTTATGAAATAAGGATCACGCAACTTATTAATGATAACTTCATTAGTTTTATTTTCTTTTTCTAAATTTACAATTTGTTGTTCTTGTTCTTGTAATGTATTTTCTAGTTGTGCTTTTTCTTTCGAAAAAAAGTAAGTTCTTATTAAAGTTGCCGATAATACTATAATACAAATCGACAAAATTATATAAGCTCGTTTTTTTCGATACTGCATTTTAGCCTTACTAACATCTCTTCGAAAATTTTTATCATCTCTTCGAATAAATGTAGTATTTCTTTTTTTATCAGCCATCTATACTTATCCTTTCTACTTTTCGCGAGTTTTTTCCGAAACAATCTTAAACATTTTTGTAGCATCTTCTTTTTTTGTACTATCTTTTAACTCTACCACTTCATATTCTATTTCTTTTTTTGCAAAAAAGATAGTTAGCTTATCTCCAACTTTTAGTGCAGTAGAGGCTTTTGCCGTCTTTCCATTTACAGAAATATAACCTTTTTGACATATTTCGTTAGCAACCGTTCTTCTTTTTATTATTCGCGATACTTTCAAAAATTTATCTATACGCATCTTCAAACCTTCTTTACTTTAATATAAATCTTTCACAAAAATTATCATACATTTATTATTACATAAGTAACAAAGTTAAGCAACTGAAAAATAATATTATTTTCCAGTTGCTTCTATAATATTTATTAATTTTTCTTAAGCCCAGTTACCCGCTTTAAAAATAGCTACCTCTTCACCAGACTCTGTAATTGCAGTAATCTCTGTAGTCTCATCACCAATCATAAAGTCAACGTGCGTTAAACTATCATTAGCTCCTGCACTTGCTAATTCTTCTTCTGTCATATTTTCTCCGTTAACAAGGCATGTAGGATAAGCTCTACCTAGCGCAATATGACAAGATGCATTCTCGTCGAATAAAGTTTCTAAAAATAGAATATTCGTGTTAGAAATAGGTGAATGGAATGGAACCAATGCAACTTCTCCTATTCTTCTAGATCCTTCATCTGTATCAAGTAAATTAGCTAATACTTCTTTACCACGTTCCGCATCAAAATCAACGACTTTTCCTTCTTCAAATTTCAACCAGAAGTTATCGATTATTACCCCTGCATAATTTAAAGGTTTAGTATTATAAACTATCCCGCTAGTTTCATCTTTGTGAGGAAGAGTAAACACTTCTTCTGTAGGTATGTTCGCTACGAAACGTTGTCCCGTCTTCCCTGCTATACTTCCTGCACTTTGCCAAATGTGATTCTTCGGCAGTCCTACATATAGATCTGTCCCTTTAGCACTAGTTATGTGCAATTTAGCAAATTGATGTTCGTTTAAGAACGATCCTTTTTCGTCCAAAGTTTTTATGTGATTTTCCCAATTTTCTATCCCGTTACCGTCTACTCGACAAGCAGTTAAAATTAGATCCCAAAGTTTTAGGTATCCTTCTTCGTCAGAAAGATCTGGGAATAATTTTTTAGCCCACGCTACTGAACTTGCCGCTGCAATAGTCCAAGGACACTCATTATTCATTAAAGTTTTTTGGAAATTTCTAAGCGCTTTTGATGTTGCTATCATAGTTGCTTTCAACTTATCTCCATCCACTCCTGCTAGACCATCTGGATCATCACTTATTATCGAAATTACTCCTGCTGCTTTCTTTCCGATTTCTTCGTGCTTATCAACAAACCATTGCGACACTTCTTCTAACGTTTCTTTCGAAGCATAAGTTAATGTTTTGCGTGTCAATTTTTGATCACGCCAATCTACAGTAACTTTCTTCGCACCTAATTTATATAATTCTTCCGTAACTGCTAACGTAAAATCACGAGCTTCTATACTCGAACGAACTAATATCTCTTGTCCTTCTTGAACGTTTACCCCAATCTTAGCAACGATAGCTGCATAATTTTGAATTCTTTGTTCTAATGTCATATTGCCTCACTCCTTAAATATTAAATATTAATATCAATTATAACAAATTTCGAAATTTTTTTAAACGTTTTTCGAAAAATAACTAAACTTTACTTATTATTTCCATTATGTTATAGTTAAGCAATAAATTAAAAGGAGAGACTATGTTCCAAAAAATAAATAAAACTATAACTTCATTCCTATTTTTTCTATATATGATTTTATTAGTATGGATAATTATTTTTAAATTAGAAACTGATATTAGTTATTTTTTAGCAACACGTAACTACAGAATAATAAATTTACAACCATACTTATATATGAATCCTGTAGAAATACTCCTTAACATCTTGGTATTTATACCATTTGGAATTTATTGTAAAATGCTCAAAAAAAAATATGCCAAGCATCGCTATAATATTTCTCGCATTTCTTCTGTGTTCTGCTTTCGAGATTAGTCAATATATATTTGCAATAGGAACAACAGACATAACAGATGTCATAGACAACACTCTAGGAGCTATTATAGGTGTTGTCATATACAAAATAATGGCATATATTTTAGAAAAAGATACTACTGTGATACTAAATATTTTTTCTATAATTATTATGATATTATTCTTCCTAATAATAAGTAACTACATATAATTTCGAAGATTTTTGTAATGGTGTATCTAAGAACAAAGTTCAGTATGAAATTAAACAAAAATATACAAACCACCTAAAAATAACCTACTTAGACAAAGTAGATTATTACCCACAACTTATTAGAAACAATTTTTAAAACTTAATAAACTTTATGCAAGGGAGAAACTCTAGAAAATCTATTTTTAAGATAACGATTTTGAGTAACTCCCTATTTTATATCTCAATCACATTAAAATATCCAAACATAAATATTTTTTATTTTATCAATAAATATTAATGTATATTTAAACAGTAAAAATAATATGTTATTTTTTTGATACAAACACTTTGTAAACCGTTTCTTTTGTGTTATAATATACTTGATAATTACGGAAGAAAGGATTTATATTATGAAAATATTCGAATATCCGAAATGTTCAACATGTCGAGCAGCAAAAAAATTTATTAACAACAACAATATTAAAGCAACATTCTATGATATAACTAAAGAACCACCAACAACAGAAGAAATAAAAAGCATTCTTAATACTTTCAAAATAGATATTAAAAAATTATTCAACACTAGTGGTATGAAATATCGAGAATTAAATTTAAAAGACACATTGCCACATATAGATTTAGACGAAAAAATAAAAATATTAATTAGTGATGGTATGTTAATTAAAAGGCCATTAGCATTCGATCTAGCTAACGAAATTTTGTTAATAGGCTTCAAAGAAGTAAAGTGGGAAGAGCAGTTACTTTAACCCATTATCGTTAAAAGGGAGACGATATTATGAAGACTGAACTATTAAATTTTATAGAGAATGAACTAAAAGCAATACCAAATCAAGACAAAGTCAAAAAACATTCCAAAAATATAAAAAAAGAAGCACTTGTCTATTATCAAGAATTAATAATATCAAACTATAGCGAGGAAGATGCATATATAAAAACAAAAAAATATCTAACAACTTACGTTGCTGGATTTGTAAATATTTATGTACTGAAAAATAACTTACCTTATTTTTCTAAGTACACAATTTATAATATTGTATTTATCGCACTATGTATATGTTTTATATTGTTATTCCATGAATTATTCGTTATACATTCGATTTTATATTATGTAGTATTGATCCTTAGTTTAGTTACATTAATTACCGCTGTTTTAACCACAAAGAAACATAAAATGTTTTTAATCATCTGTTCTTTGTTACTGGCAACAGTATTAATAAAATCACACTTTGACTACTTAGCAATTATGAATAAATACAACACCCCATTTATTAACAATTCATTTCCACCATTTGTTTTTCTATGGGGACTAAACATTACAATACAAAACATTATAAAAAACAAATTAAAACAAGAAGCCGTTTATTAGTGATAATTAAAAATTTTAAAAATACCACGTCCAAAAAATGTTCATAAAAACTTTTGGACGTGTTGTTTTTTGCACTATGTTAAATACGATAATTTGAAAAATAAAATATTCTTACGCAGCGGACAACCGGGTGCATAAGAATATTGGCTCTATGCCAAATACGGTTGTTAAAATACAAATTTCCCTACTCAACTGCTAACCAGTGCATAAGAATGTTAAAATTTATGTTTAACAACCGTATTTATTATACAGCCAGAATTATGTTATTTATCTCTAAAACAGAATTTTTATAAAACCTTTTTATACTTATTTTTTGCCGACTATAATTCCACGTTGAATATATTTCTTTATATCATTTCCGTAACCCCATTTTTGAGCATATTCATCAGTTACTTCTTGCATGTCTATTTTTACATCTTCAAAACCTGCATTGTGAATTATCGCAAGCAACTCTTCTTCTAAAATAGCTCCAGAAACACAGGTACACAACATACGTTCATCATTTTTCATACAACACGGTAAATTTTGTTTCAAAATAATATCAGAAATATAAAATTCTCCGCCCGATTTTAAAATTCTATATAATTCATTATAAACTTTTTGTTTATCAGGTTCTAAATTAATTACACAGTTGCTTATCGCTTTGTCGATAGAACTACTTTCAAATGGATTTTCTGTTAATGTTCCTTGACGAAACTCTATATTTGCAAAACCTTTTGCATCTCTTACTTTTTCGGCTTTGGCAATCATTTCTGGCAAAATATCTAAACCATATAAAGTTCCTGCATTAGGAAATTTCATTCTAGCGATAAATAGGTCCATTCCTCCTCCAGAACCGAGATCTAATAACGTCTCTCCTTCTTCTAAATTCAAATAAGAAAGAGGATTACCGCATGAAAGACCCATATTTATTTCTTCGGGTAATTTCTTTAATAACTCGTCTGCATAACCTAAAGATTTACTCAAATCATTATTATCAACTTCTGTTTTTACCGTTCCTTCCGAAATACCACGATAAAAATTCCCTACAGATATTCTAATTTTATTATTTTTATTTTCTCCCATAATATCACATCCCTATTTAGTTACTACTTCTAGACTACTGATTACTATATCAAACTCTCGCGAACGCAACGTACGCATATCTAGAATAATACTATTATCTTTAATTCTCGTAATTATCGGTATATCTACTTCATGAAGAAGAGCTTTTTCTAACTCTGTAGAAGAAATACTACTGTGCGTTAGCCTAACAGCAATACTATCTAAATAACTTGCAGGATAACTTCCGCCACCTACTTCAGCCTTATCTTCAATTATATCCACACCAAAATCTAAGTGTGCTACCTTATTCTTAAATATCTCTGCTTTCTTTTGCAACTCTTCTTTAGAAATAGAAATCATATGTAATGTCGGAATTTCTGTTAAAGCTTTCTCTTCATCTAGATAAAGTTTTAATGTAGCTTCTAACGCAGCAATAGTCATCTTATCTACTCTCAATGCACGCGTAAGCTGATTTTTTTTCATTGCGGCAATATATTCTTTCTTCCCAACTATAATACCTGCTTGTGGTCCTCCAAGTAACTTATCCCCACTAAACGTTACAACATCGATTCCACTATCTAAAACTTCTTTTACTGTCGGTTCATAAGGTAATCCATACGGTCTAAAATCTACAAACTGACCACTTCCTAAATCATTTATCGCTACTAAATTGTTTTTATGTGCCAAATCTGCTATTTCTTGATTCGTTACTTCTTTCGTAAAACCTAGTATTTTATAATTACTAGTATGAACTTTTAATAGTGCACCCGTCTTTTCATTAATAACATTTTCGTAATCACGCAAGTGTGTTTTATTAGTAGTTCCTACCTCTATAGGAGTTCCGCCACTTAACTTAATAATTTCCGGTATTCTGAACGCTCCACCAATTTCGACTAATTCACCACGTGAAACAACTATTTCTTTTTCGTTTGCTAGTGTGCTTAGTGTCAACATTACAGCTGCTGCATTATTATTAACAACTAAGACGTCTTCTGCTCCAGTTAACCTTTTTATTATATCTATTAAATGCGTATAACGACTCCCTCGAGCTTTGCCCTCAATATCAAATTCAAGATTAGAATAGTTAAAAGCAACATCAATTAAATTTTCTTTTACACTTTCACTTAAAAGACTTCTCCCCAAATTAGTATGAAGAATAGTTCCTGTCGCATTAATAACCCTTCTAAGCGACAAACGATCTTGTTTTTTTACTTCTCTAGCTATCTCTTTTACTAACTCTTCTACAGGTAGAACTTCTGTACATTCTCCGTTTAATATACCGATTTTTATTTTTTCTACTTCCTTTTTGACAATATCTTTCACAAAATTTTCGGGATATTGTGCTAACAAACTTTTTATTTCATCTAATAACAAAATTTTATTTATTGCTGGTATTTGTGATAACAATTTTTGCATATTTTTACTCCTATTATAAAGTTGATGCTATTTCTTTTATCGCTTTTATCGCATGATTAATCTCCTCTTCTGTATTCATACTAGAAAAAGAAAATCTAATCATACCTTGATTTACCGTGCCAAAGTGTTCGTGCATTAGCGGTGCACAATGCGTTCCTGCTCGCACAGCTATATTATAAGTTTCTGCCAACTCTTCTGCAACATCTCCTGACGGGATACCTCTAAAATTAAATGACACTACCGCAGTCTTCGGCGCAGTATAATCACCATAAAATTGTAAACATTCCAAATCTTTTAACTCTGCATAAAATTTTTCTGCGAATGCAAGTTGCTTCGCTCGAAGGTTTTCTATCCCGTTTTCGTTAATATATTCGATCCCTGCCAAAAGCCCAGCTATTGACGGTGTATTATGTGTTCCCGCTTCTAAACGTAACGGATATTCGGCAGGATGTTCCTTGTCAAAAGTTTTTATCCCGCTTCCGCCAACGTTATGACGAGCTATATCAATATCTCTGTTTACAATACACAAACCGCCCACTCCCTGCGGAGCAAATAAACTCTTATGCCCAGTAAAGCAATACAGATCAACCCCTAATTTTTCTAAATTAGTAGGTATTACCCCTGCAGCTTGGGAACCATCTACTAATACTAAAATATTTTTTTCTCGACAAATTTTTACAACTCGTTCTAAGTCTATCAAATTGCCGGTAACATTAGACGCTTGGGTAACAGCAACTAACTTCGTATTATCTTTTATACAATTAGCCAAATCTTCATAATCAACAATTCCATTTTCATCGCTCTTTGCTATGCTGTAATCTACGTTACGCTCTACAGATAATTGATATATCGGACGCAAAACAGAATTATGCTCCATCTTCGTAGTTATAACATGGTCTCCTGCCTTAAGAATACCTTTAATAGCTATATTAAGAGCTTCTGTTGAATTATTAGTAAATATTACATATTTTTCGTCAGCCATACCGAAGAAATCAGCTACAGCTTTGCGTGCTTTATAAATTTCTGCGAATGCGTTGTTAGCTTCAGGATAGCTACCCCTTGACGGATTTGCATAATTGTTTGACGCCAAAATTTCATAAACTTTTTCTGCAACTTTCTTCGGCTTCTTTAATGACGTTGCTCCATAATCAAAATAATAAGACATATTACTCACCTTGTAGTTCTTTCCCGATAACTCTGTAGTTTTCTACACGTTTCGTTAAATTATTTTTATCCATATATTCTAATATAGCCATAGAATAACGACGACTAGAACCTGTCATATCTCTAAATTCCGCCAAAGTCATTTGGTCATTTTTTGCAAAATGATCTTTTACTTTCTGAACAGCAGCGTCATAAACGTCACTATGCAGTACTAAGTCATCATCTAACCTTACTATAGTATTCCCCACTAAAGAATCTAACAACTCGAAATTGGCTTTAATTCCTTTCGTTAAATCTTTAATTGTCGGTGGTGTGAATTTTGTAACTAACAACTCTTTTTCGATACGATTTTTTTCTTGTTGTTGCTTGTTATCATATTTAACCTCAAAATCTTTTTTAGCTATGAAATTTTTAATAGCCTTTATTTCATTTTGAGAGATTAATAAATCTATTAATGTCGTAATTTCTTTTTGACTAAGTTTAAACTTCGACAAAAGCTCTATCTTCGGTATACCGATACGTAATTTATATTTGTTATGATACTCTTCAATTTTTGATAATATTTTTTCTTTAATATCTTCTAACTTCTTCGTATGGATGTAATACCCATTAATAGTTGCTACTACGCTGTTCTCTACTAGCGCTGCTAATTCTTCTTTTACAGTATCTAAATCACTTTCTAATGATTTTGCTATTTCTTTATCACTAGTCAAATATTCGTGACTCGTAAGCAAATAGTTAGCTATTAAATCTTGAAGACTTCCTTCTGATTGAATTTTTAATTTAGACAAAATTTCATCATTAAATCTACTATGTTTTTTTGGATTAGCGTCTAAAATAACTCCTCCACCAATAGTCATCATCGGAGAATATGTCCTAATAATAAATTTATCATAATTTTTTACGGCTATCTCCTCTTCTAGACGCAACTGAACAAAGCCAGTAGTTCCCGCTTCTAAAACCTCTATTCCTAACGGAACCACACGAGCCATAACTTCTGTAGTCCCGGTATAAACACGCACCCTATCCCAAAGCTCTACATTTGCCGTAGCTTCTTTTATAATAGTTAGCTCTGCATCTATCATATAAGTTTTCGTCAACGAATCAGGCGTTGCTAAAGTAAACCCACGTCTTGCATCATTCACCGTAACATTATTTAGATTGATTGCCGTTCTTTGTCCTGCATAAGCCGTTTCGACATCTTTTTCGTGAACTTGAATATTACGAACTTTAGTCTTAATATTTTTTGGATAAATAGCTAACTCATCACCTACCGAAATTTTACCCTCTGTCAATGTTCCGGTAACTACGGTCCCAAAACCTTTAACTTGGAAAGATCTATCAATATTAAGACGAGCATTTTTAGCTTCATTCTTTTTCGCAATATCTTCTGTTTTTTGATCTATTTCTCTAAGTAATACATCTATTCCTTTTCTACTAATAGAATCTACCTCTACTATCGGACTACCGTCTAATAAAGTTCCCTTAACAAATGAACTAATATCTTCTTTGACCAACTCACGATATTCTTCTTCTACTAGATCAATCTTCGTCATAACTATAATATAGTTCTCTATCCCTAACAATGTAAGGATATCAATATGCTCTTTTGTTTGGGGCATTATTCCTTCTCGAGAATCTATTAATAACAACACCAGATTAATACCACTAACACCCGCTAGCATATTTTTTATAAACTTCTCATGTCCAGGAACGTCTACTACCCCACACCTCTTACCACTAGGCAAATCAAAGTAAGCAAAACCTAGATTTATCGACATTCCACGCTCTTTTTCTTCTGCTGTCGTATCAGTTTCGATACCACTTAGCGCTTTAATTAGCGTGGTCTTTCCATGGTCTATATGGCCTGCCGTTCCTATAATTACGTTATTCATATTACTGTCTCCTATTCAATCATTCTTTATAAAAAATAATTCAATCAAACTCCTACTCATAAAGAATGTAAATTAAAATATATATTACTTATCTTCTTTTCTTACCGATATAGAATTAGGATGCTACATTCATTTTATAACATCCTAATTTTACATATAATAACTATAGTTGTCATATCAATTATAGTAGATAATTAACTACCATTTCTTAACTACAAATTATTCCGAAACTAACAACGTAGTACTTATTAATCTTCATAAAGTTTAGTTACTGTTCGTTTTATACCTTGTTTCTCCGAATAATAGAGTGCCTTATATTTTACATCTTCATTTTCTAAAACTCTCAATAAATTAGCAAAATTATTCCAAGGAGTTTTCATCATAAACCCACAACCTAAAGTGATACTAGGGTGTGTCGGAATAAGGCTAGCATCAATTTTTTGTTCAAGACAGATATTATCCGCCTTTATCGAGTCGTGAGTACTATAAAATACTATTAATCCTTCTTCTATCATACTACCTCCTACGGTCTAATAATCTTGTTCGCTTTACGCATATCTTCTACTATGAAGTACATATTAGTTGGATTACCTACGGCTAATTCGATATTGTGATAATCTATACACGCACCACAACATACTATCTCTACGCCATTGTCTTCTAGCTCTTTAAGCTCTGATAAAACGTGACTTCTATTTTTATCTACAAGAACACCGCCATCATTATAAAAAATTATTTTCTTCGGTAGCACTTCTTGTTCAGTCAGTGCATAAAGATATGCTTTCATAAGACGTGTACCCAATTCTTCGCTACCATGCCCCATAATTTTCTTATTGATTACTACAATATAACTATCATCTTTTTCGATAAATTGTGGCTCGTCAGTTACCGTACTATCTTCACGCTCGATAACAACTTTATAAGCATCATCCTCTTCTTCTATTGTAACGTTGTAGTTATTTTTTTGGGCAAAGTCGTGTAATCTTTCAACATTAGTTTCATCACGAACCAAAATTTCTACCTTACTTTCAGTTTCTAGAACTCTGCGAGCTTGCGTAACGGGTACAACACATGAGTCACATAACGTATTAATTACAGTATGTTCTTGTGTTAATTGTTTACCTATAGTTACTAGATATTCTTCGTCCGAAATTTTTTCTACGGAAATAGCATAATCTAATTGTTGTGCTAATTTTTCTAAATTTTGTGTCGCTGTAAAATTATCTACCGTCGTCTCTACTACATCATATTCATTCAAAAGTTTTTTTGTTTGTACTACTGGCAATGGGCAAGCCAATCCTTTAGCATCTAATTGATATTTATTCATATCTAGTCTCCTCTTAATATTATTATTTTACTATTACATCTTTTTCTTCACGTTCAATTACCTTACCGACAATCGCACTCTTAATTTCTAATTTATTAAGTTTAGTCAACATTTCTTCTGCATATTCCCAAGGAACACTAATTAATAATCCTCCTGATGTCTGTGGATCGTACAAAATTTCTTCTAAAGCAAAATCTTCAACCCTAAACTCTACCTTATCTTGCAAGTAGTTTCTATTTAGTTGGCCTCCGGCTGTAATAATAAACTCACTAGCACAACGATGTGCCTCAGGTAACATTGGCACACTTTCTGCATATACTTCTGCTGAATATTTTTTGTCAAGCATTTCTACGAGATGACCCAAAAATCCAAAACCAGTAATATCTGTGCAACTATTTACTGGATAATCTTTCATCACTTCTGCTGAATATTTATTAAGTGTCGTCATTTGTTTAACACATTGTGCAAAAGTTTCTTCGCTACATTCTTTTATCATGTGCGCCGAGTTAATTATACTTACTCCTAATGGCTTAGTTACTATTAGAGCATCTCCTACTTTACAGTTGTTATTCATTAATATTTTATCCGGATGAATTACACCCGTAACAGAAAGACCGTACTTAGGTGTTGCATCGTGAATCGAATGACCACCTGCAAGAACCCCGCCCGCTTCGTGAACTTTCTCTGCTCCACCTTTTAAAATTTGGTGCAAAATTTCCATATCCATCTTTTCGGGGAATGCTACTATATTAAGAGCCGAAATAACTTCTCCTCCCATTGCATAAACGTCGCTTAATGCATTAGTTGCTGCGATCTGACCATATAGATACGGATCGTTAATCATCGTCGTAAAGAAGTCTAGCGTCTGGATAATAGCTTTATCTTCTGAAATTTTGTATACAGCAGCATCATCTGATGACTCATAACCTACTATTAAATTTTTGTCTTCTTTCTTTGGTAAGTCTGTTAATAAACTAGAAAGAGCTCCCGGCCCTATCTTAGAATTTCAACCACCGCATACTATCATATTTAACTTTTTATCTTCCATTAATTAACCTCTCAATACTGTTATATTATATATTATACTACGTTTTCATAAAATTGGAAAGGTAATCTTACAATTACACAAATTACAGTTGTTATGTATAAGCAACAAAAAAAGAATAATACCCTAATCTCCAACGACATACAACTTCCCAAAAAAACATTAATATTAAAGTGACAAATAAGTAGACATCTATAGACAATAAAGCTTAGATATTAATAAAAAATAAAACTGTAGAAGATGATTTTCGTTCATCTTCTACAGTTTTGTATTTATACGTAATACGCTAATTATTCCTAAAGGATACTTTTATCATTAGATTTCAACTCTTATTGCTTCTTTTACTACTCTAGTTTGCCAGCTAATAAATTTACTTTTTACTGTATCTATAGACTCAGCAACCAAGTGAGCAGCTTTTTTGTCTACATGCAACAAACCTTCTGCGACATTTAATTTCCACGTATCAATACATTCTAAATCGTACACTCTGCTTTCGATAGACAACATTTCTTGTAAATATCTGTTTGGATCTCTATGGTTGCTATAAGATGCAATTATTCTATTCATAACTCTAAGGAAACTTGCATTGATTAATTTTTTCTTAATTACAAGCAATAACTTTACAAAACCATAAGAAATAGCAAATAATATCGTCGTAATTATAAAAAAGTTCAAGATACTTACATTGTCATCGATTAATACAGAATAAAAGTATATCGATGGTAAAATTAGCATAAGTAACTTATAAGCCTTATTTTTCTTTCCTTCTCGTTCTATGTTGTCTAAAAAACGCAATTGTATATTTCTAACATTGTAATTCAACATTTCTTCTCCTTTTATAATTATTTTTTAATTGAAAATTGAATTTATAAGACTTCTACCGAAATCTCTTCCAGTTGAGTATACTGTTTGGAATATAGTCGGATAAATAGTTATAAGTACAACTATAAAAATAAGAGAAATTATAATTTTTTTGTATTTGTTCAATAACTTCATTTCTAACCCTCTTAATACTATTATTTTAAATTATTACCCTTATTTTACCATGTTTTTATTGATTATTTAACTATTTATATACAATTTTATGTATTTTAGTTACAAAAGTTAAAATAAGATTACCCAAATTGTTTCGTGTAAAAATCCCCAGTTTAAATTTTTTTATTTCTCTCATTTAACTAAGACGTATAAAAAAATACGATATCTCTATCAACTTCCCGGCAACACTACTCTAAACGGAGATTAACGTATTCCATACCGTTTACTCAGCATTTTTTTAAATTCTTCTCCTGGTACAATATAATCTTTTTTTCCATCACTATTTTTACCTACTATATGACTAAAATTAAAATGTTTATTGAGATTTATTGTATGTAAAATTCCGTCTTCAATAAAATCATATAATCTATATCCATCTTCTAAAAAATATCTTTCGTTATAATTCAAAGAACCTATAACGCTACTATCTTTTAAATTATCAAAAAATGAAATTGGAGTTTCTTTAAAATATCTATCTAACAATTCAACAGCTTCTAAATCATCTTTATAAATTATTTTTAAATAGTTAGCTAACATATTAGAAATTTCATCCACATCTTGAACCTTAATATCCACTAGTATTATATTAACTTTACTAGCAAAATTCATTATTTGAAGACACTTTCTTCTATCAAAATAAAAGATCTTTGCTCCCCATTTAAAAATATCATCTTGTTCTTTTGATAATATATTACTTGCTAGTGATTTTAATTCATCAGAAAGTTCACTATATACTGGAATATTAAATCTATCTTTTGTCTTTTTTGTTATATACAAAATCATACTAAATACCTCTGATTATAATATTAAATTCGCTTATTACTTTACAATATTTATATCTTTATTAAGTTTTTTTCGTATTACGTAAGTTAAGCAATAATCTTAACAAATTGTAACTTTTTTCCAATTAACACATTTTTCATATCATCATAGTATTTTGAAAAATTTCTAGTTATACATTTGATATTCCAAATAGTTTAATCATTGATTATACACACTTATTATAACATATCTTGAAGATAAATTTTTGGATAAAGTCAAAATAAACTTCCCTATTTGTTTCGTGGAACAATCCTTAGTTCAAATTTTTTATTCGCCTCAGCGAACTAAGAAACATAAAAATACCAAACACATAAGAAAAAAAATTAACCCACTTGTAAGTGAGTTTTTTTCTTATATAAACATACAAAAGTATTCTTATCATTTTCTGGATATAATACACAAAAAAATGGTCAGGAAAACTTATGCTTCCTGACCTAATTCTATTATTAAATTACTCCCACTCAATCGTGCTTGGTGGCTTAGAAGTTATGTCGTAGACTACACGGTTTACGTGTGCTACTTCGTTTACGATACGTGCCGAGATTTCTTCTAACACTTCAAAAGGAATGTGTGCCCAGCTAGCTGTCATTCCATCGATACTCGTTACGGCACGAACTACGACTGTATAGTCATACGTACGAACATCTCCCATAACTCCTACTGAACGAATATCTGGGACTGCTGTAAAGTATTGCCAAATTTCACTTTCTAGCCCGCGTTTTGCAATAACATCACGCAAGATAAAGTCACTATCACGTACGATTTGTAACTTCTCTTCTGTAACTTCCCCAAGAACACGAATACCTAATCCTGGTCCTGGGAATGGCTGACGCCAAACGATTTCTCTAGGTAATCCTAGTGCTTCTCCTAGTGCACGAACTTCGTCTTTAAACAACGTATTTAACGGCTCAATAAGTTCAAATTTCATATCTTCTGGTAAACCACCTACATTGTGGTGTGATTTGATAGTTTGAGCATTTTTTGTTCCCGATTCGATTACGTCTGTATATAGAGTTCCTTGTGCTAACCAAGGTACATCATCTAATTTTGCACATTCTTCGTCAAAGACATATACAAATTCGTTTCCGATAATTTTACGTTTTTGTTCTGGGTCAGAAACACCTTTTAGTTTTGACATAAATCTTTCTTTTGCGTCAACTTTAATAAGATTCATATCAAATTTTTCTCCGAAAGTTTCCATAACACCTTCCGCTTCACCTTTACGCAATAAGCCGTGGTCAACGAACATACAGATTAGTTGATCTCCGATAGCTTTGTGTAATAGTGCCGCTACTACTGATGAGTCTACTCCACCTGATAACGCACATAGAACTTTATCAGAACCGACTTTTTCACGAATTTTCGCTATATTTTCGTCGATGAAACTTTGCATAGTCCATTGTTCTGTACATTGACATACGTTACGAACAAAATTGCGAATTAAGTCATACCCATACTCAGAGTGACGAACTTCTGGATGGAACTGGAAGCAATAAAAATCACGCTCTACATTTTGTGCCGCTGCGATCGGACAGTTGTCGCTAGTTGCCACTACTTCGAACCCTTCTGCAAGTTGTACCACTTTATCAGAGTGACTCATTAAAACGTTTTGTGTCGTTGGTGTATCTTTGAATAATACCGCACCTTCTTTTACTTCAACTGCATGTGTTCCATATTCTCGGCTAGTGGCTGATTCTACTTTTCCACCTAGTTTGTGTTGCATAAGTTGCATTCCGTAACAAATCCCAAGAACTGGTATACCAAGATTAAATATTTCATCATCAATTGTCATTGAATTTTCTTCGTATACAGAATTAGGTCCTCCTGAAAGGATGATACCTTTAGGGTTCATAGCTTTAATTTCTTCTAATGTAATGTCGTTGTCGTGCAACTCAGAGTAAACACCCAACTCTCTTACTCGCCTAGTAATTAATTGATTGTACTGACTTCCAAAATCAAGTACTAATATAAATTCACGTTTCACGTTCGTCCTCCTAAATATTTTTTAAAGTTCGTATAAAAATAAAAATAATGCAATTAAATCTGCTAAGTATGTTTTATCTTAAAAAATTATTAACCTCTACTTTTAATTAGCATATTTTTAATACAAATTACGAACCACTCCTAAATTATTATAACAAGTATACTTCTATAAGTAAATTATTATTGTAGAAATTTTCTTCTGTTTTAGAAAAAATTTTGGGAGATGAATATTTGTATAATGTAAGAACCTTCCCGCTATAAAATTAATAACAAAAAACTAAATCATCTCTTCGCATAACAACTAACTATCAAACAGGTGAACTACTATTCTTAGCCAAAGTAGCTGTTATTACTCCTATAATATAAACTTTTCGCATAACTACAAACTAATTACCCATTATCTTATACGGCTTATAGTGTAAGATTATTACGAAACGGCTGACTGTTGTGTACGAATGTACCCCGCATTTGACATAGAGCCAAAAAATAAGGCTGTATAATAAATGCGGTGGGTGATAAAAAAACACCTACCGCATAATTTAATT
>CAMEOL010000003.1 GCA_945929765.1 uncultured Gemella sp. | reverse complement strand
GTTCTAATATTAATTCACTATTTTTATCTTGAATATTTAATTCTAAAATTTTGTGAATTGGTGTAGTATCAATAACTTCAACCTTAGATATTTTTATTTTGTCCATCTCTTCAAAAGTTTCATCATTTAATGGATACCCGTCGCTCATTACGTAAAACTCAAATGGAGACATAGTATAACTTGAATTTTCTTTTAACGTTACAACGTAACTATTTTCTTTTTTTAACTTCAATTCTGGTAATTTCCCAGATTTCGCATTAATCTCTTTACTTTCATTCGTTTCTTTATTAGTAATTACAAAAGTTATATCTTCATTTACTAATTCTAATGAAACTTTATCTACTATCGAAAATTGCGGTATCGTAGCAATACTATCATCTTGTGGTAATGATACTTGTTTTTTGTTTAAAATTAATTCTAATAATTGATTTTCAATGTTGCCATTTATAAAAGGCAATAAATTTCCCGTTGAATTTAATTTGTAAACAAATCTTAAACTTTCCATTACATATCGTTCATTTTCACTTAAAGTAATAGTAAATTCATCTCCATCTTTAACGTTTAAAATAGGAGATATCGCCCCAGCTCTACTAGTAGTAGTAATAGAATCTCCCCCTAATTTAGATATTACGAATGTTAATGGATCTATGACTAATTCATCTTCGCTCCTAACATCTAAAGATAACCTCTTATTAGCAGGTTGCGGTGTTGAAACTTTTTCTTCTAGAATTAGATTTGATAATAAGTCGTTATCGCTAACTTTAACAGGTATATACTCTCCAAACCCTTCATCATAACTAAATTTAAAATCTAGTGGTTTAAAATTATATTTAGCATGTTCTTGTAATTTTAAAGTATATTCTTTTGATGAATCTAATTCTATTCCATTTAGCATAGATCTATTTGAAGTTGCCGTAGTAACAACTAAGCCTGTAGATTTATCTACAATATCAAACTTAACTACATCAGAAATAACTTTATTTTTATATTGTATTGCTACATATTGTAAAGTTGCCATTTCTTCTTCTGTAGTTTCCTTTGGAGTTGATGTAGAATTATTTTCTGTACTACTAGTAATCGTATTAGATTTTAATTTTAAAAATAATCCTTCCCAATCAATCTCTTCTCCACTACTACTATAAAGATGTGCAAAACCTGAACTATCTAATCTAGCAGTTACAGTTATTGCATCCATAGTATATTTTTCATTTTCATTTAAAGATATAGTATATTCTACCCCGTTAGTAAATTTCGGAAAAATAGAACCCCTATTTGTAACGTATTGTTTACTTTCCCCATCGCCAATAATAGTAAAACTTATTCCGTCTTCAACAAATTCTCCACCAGCCCTAACATTCAAAAAGAAATTTGATTTTTTCGGTTTAACTTCTGCCGTACTCGTCTCTTCACTAGCAAAAGAAATTTCTTCATTAGCAATACAAGGAATAATACACCCAGATAAAATTAAAGCTGTACATATCTTTAATATACTTTTCATCGTAAATTCTCCTTATTTTTTATTAAAATATAAGTACAATTTACTATTATATTTATTCGCTACTATAAATATACAGATACTATACTTATATTAGCAATCCCCCTCGCCTTAATTTTATACCATAGTGATAACGCTGTCAAATGATATCCCGAAGAATATTTTAAAACTCTCTTGTTAATTAAGAGATTAATAATTTATTAATTTCTATAATACAAGAGAGTTTTATTAACTTATTATTTAGTTTTTCTTCTGTATAACAATACTGATGATAGCAACGTTATAATTCCAGCAAACGCTGTATTAGTTGTTGTATCTCCTGTATTAGGTAATACTTTTGTTGATTTAGTTGTGTTATTTTGCTCCGATGAACTTATAGCTGTCACTTCTAATGGTTTATTATTAGCTGTTGCCAGTTCGTTATTTACTTCAGTAGTTATAGGACTTAAATCTTGTGATTTCGGTACTTGTCCTGCAGGGAACAACACTTTTTTACCTACACGTACTACTTTGTCTACTTTTTCTACTTCTGTAACTCGTGTGATAACATCTTTATATGTTCCATCTTCTTGAAGTGTAGGTATAGTAATAACATTAACTACTCCTTCTACTCCTTCTACATCTACTACTACTTGTCCAAATTCTAAAGAATCGTCAGCTTTGTAAATTACTTCAAACGGAACTTTTTCTGTAGTAATTGTAGCTGCTGGTTTTCCATTTACTAAGTTCTCACTTGCATTAGCTGTAATGGCTTTTGTTCCTTTTTTAATTACCTTAGCTACTGGTGCTTCTTTTACTTCTTCTTTTACTACTTGTCCTCTTACTAATGTTACTTCTTTTACTCCTACTTTTCCTTCTGTAGCTACTTCTTCTTTACCATCTAATAAAGTTTCGTCTTCTTCGTATACTGTTTCGAATGGAATTTCTTCAGTTTTTACTGATTTAACTCCTTTTTTAATTACCTTAGCTACTGGTGCTTCTTTGACTTCTTCTTTCGTTACTTGTCCTTTTACTAATGTAATTTCTTTTACTCCTACTTTTCCTTCTGTAGCTACTTTTTCTTCACCTTCTAGTAAAGTTTCGTCTTCTTCGTATACTGTTTCGAACGGAATTTCTTCAGTTTTTACTGATTTAACTCCTTTTTTAATTACCTTAGCTACTGGTGCTTCTTTGACTTCTTCTTTCGTTACTTGTCCTTTTACTAATGTAATTTCTTTTACTCCTACTTTTCCTTCTGTAGCTACTTTTTCTTCACCTTCTAGTAAAGTTTCGTCTTCTTCGTACACTGTTTCGAACGGAATTTCTTCAGTTCTTACTGATTTAACTCCTACTTTTACTACTTTGTTTACTTTTTCGACTAATACTACATCTGTAGATTTATCTTTAATAGTAGTTCGTTCGATTTGTCCTTCTACTCCTTCAGTTACTACTTTTTCTTCTCCAACTAATAGGTTTTCGTCTTCTTCGTATACTGTTTCGTATGGTACAGGTACAACTTCTACTACTTTCTTAGCTACTTCAAGTTGTAAAGAATTTACTTTTAGATCTTTTACATCAATTGTTGGATTTTCTGCAAGTAATACATAGCCATCAGGTAGAACAACTTCTACTTTGTATTCTCCTTCATTTATTAATTTAGAGAATGTTTCTTTGCTGTATCTAGAATTTGGTACAACTACTCTATCTCCATTTGCATCAACTAAGTATACTTCTGTTCCCTCTGGAGCTGTTCCCATAAAGTCGATAGTTACTTGACTTTGATGAATTGGCTCTACTAAATATTCTATTTCTTGAAGAGAATTATTTTCTGTAACTTCAAAACTCTTAATTTTTTGAGAATCTACTATTCTTGCTTCATCTTTATCTATTAGTATAAGTTCAACTGTATACTTACCGAATGGTAATATTCTTGTAAATCCGTCTTTTTCCATTTTTGTTTGTGGAACTACTACTTCTCCAGCTTCATTTCTAATAATGAAGTTGTATCCTGTATCGTACAGTATACCTGTGGCTTTATCAACAGTAATAATATTAACTATTCCATTTTCATTTCCTAAGTCCATGAATTCTGATACATTTCCACTTGTTACGTTACCAGCTTCGTCTTCTGCTGCATAGAAGAAATCTACCGGCGTCAATTCTCTACCAGTATATTCATCTACAAGTGGTAATAAGTATACTCCGTTTTCATCTGGCTCGATGTAAATTCTTCTCGCTTCTGTCAATGTTTCTTTTTGTGGATTTCCTTCAGCGTCTTTCAGGTTAGGATTTTCTATTTGTATTGGATTACCTAATTCGTCTTTTGTAGGAATTACATAATATAATCTTTCGCGATAAATAGGTAGCCCGTAAGCTAGAGTTTCTCTTGGGTTGAATGTATATCCTTCTTCTGTCTCTTCTGTTACTGCTGTTGTTAGTGCTGGACGTTTTCTGTTTACCTCTATTTCATATTCTAATCTAGTTTCTTTCCCTCCATACACTTGCGGCTCGTAAGTAACTACATATTTGTATGTTCCATCTGGTACGTCAACATTAAATTTATCTTTCCCTTCCCAAGCTGTTCCTTCAAAGAAGTGTGCTCTTGGTTTTTGTGAATTTCCAGCATAATAATTTTTCTCTCCACTTACCGTTTCACTCTCCCATATAGGATTAGCAAATTCTGTATCATCTGCTTTATAAACTGTAGCTTTTAAGTTAGTAAAGTTACGTAAAAATACCCCTTGGAATGCTACAACGTCTCTATTTCCATCTCCATTTGGAGAAATAGCTAATACTGGTTTACCATTTTCATTTTTCTTAATATAGAAGTTATCTTCCCCATCATTAAATGATCCTAATACTATTGGCGATTGACGACCAAAGTCTCCTGTTTCATGGTTAAACTCAGCTTGATTAGTTATTAATGCTGTAAAGTAAGTATTTGGATCTGTAGTCGTTACGTCTTTTGTAATATCAAAATATGGAGTACTATAGAATGGTTGTTCTGTATCTGTGTAATCATAAATCGGTTTTTCTGTTACTGCTAAGTTTTGGAATTCTCCTCTAAATCCAGTAAATGGAATACTAGCTAAATCGAATCCATCGACTGTATCTAAAAATCTTACAAAACCTTCTAAGAAATATCCATTTGGCATTAATTTTGAAAGTTCTGCAGCATATTTAGTAGCATCTACTGCTATTTTTATTGTTTTTACTGTATTTGCTTCTACAACAATTTCTTCTCCAACAATTTCTTCCAACGCTTTTGGTCGAAGTGTGAATTCTCCATCTTCTACTTCATCTGTAATTAAATTTGTTACATATTTTAATTTTTGATCTTCGTTAGAAATGTTGTGAACATTAACTGTAATCGAGAACTGATCTTCAACATTACCTAATGTAATACTTGGATACTTATCTTTCCCTGTTAAATAAATTTTAGAAGATATAGTAGCAGGTAGATCGATTAGCCCCGCACCTTGTTGACGTGGTGACACATATGCATCTTTTTCTTTATCATAGACTGCTTTAGCTGTACTCATAAGTAGTTCTTTACTTAAATCTGCTATTTGTTCCGGTGTTAAGTTAGGGTATTTTTCGCGCAAATCTTTTTGGATCAACGCCATTGCACCCGCAACGTGTGGCGCTGCCATTGACGTACCTTGCATTGATGAATATTTACCGTTATTAATACTCGAATAAATTCCTCCACCTGGTGCTGTTACGTCAGGTTTTAATTCACCATCTGCTGATAATCCCCAACTTGTAAAGTCTGACATATAGCCTGCATCAGGATTCTCAAAAAGACCTTTTAAATTGTTAAATAATAATTTATATTGTCCAGCCGCTAATGCTTCCCCTACACTTTGCGAAATGAATACCGATGGAATCATTCTTGCTTTAATAGCATCTTGCCCGCTTCCTAGCGACATATTAACATCATCCCCAGTTGGAACATTGTTAAACACTACAACTCCTGCTGCATTATGATCTTTTGCACGAATAATTTTTTCATAAAACGGTATTTCTCCACGTTTTATTAAAGCTATTTTCCCTTTAAGATCTTTATCTTTATAGTCTTCTTCTTTTCCTAACCCTACATAAACATATTCAAATTCAGAATTAGCTTTAAAAGCTATACCTTGATCTGGTTGTTTGTATGTAGACATTCCATTTGTTAGTAACGAACTATCTTCTAGCCCTATGACTTTAAAAGTTTCTTTTACTAAGTGTGTATTGTTAATAGAAGCTACCGCAATTGAATCTTTTGCTGTTGCCGGTGTTGCTACTACTCCGTAATCTGGATTAGTTGCTAATGGATTACCTTGTCCGTTACCCCATGCAGTATCATTACCAGCAGCGATAACTACTGTTACACCTTTTTTCTTAGCATCTTCTATAGCTTTATTTAGCGCTCCCCCAACATCAACTAATGATCCTGCCGCACTTCCTAGACTTAAGTTAATAGTGTCTGCTCCTAAACTTACAGCATCTTCTATAGCTTTTACATAAAGAACTGGAGACGTTCCTTCTCCATCAGCAAAAACACGCATAAACATTAATTGTGCTTCTGGTGCTACTCCATAAATTTTATCTCCGACAACGTCTTCTTTCTTAGGATTTCCTACAGCTATACCCGATACGTGTGTACCGTGAGATGCTTCTTTCGTTTCTTTTATATTATCACTAGCTTCACGATAATTATACGCATATACTATCTTATCGTTAACCCATTTCCCATATGTTATACCTGCTTTTTCTTTTAAAGCTTCTATTTCTTCAGCAGATTTATATTTCGCATTTTCTAATGAAGTTAAGCTAAATGCATCGTGTTCTGGATCAATACCAGAGTCGATAACAGCTACAACTGTTCCTTCTCCTTTATTTCCTGCATTCCAGACAGGCTGAACATTAATAAGCGCATTACTTTCTTTCGAAAGTGTCCCTACATTACCTGATAATGACTGACTTTGCAATGGATTAGCTCCTGCATTTAAAGTACTATCTACTGATTGTTTATTTTCATTTAATTCAGCTAATTTTTCTGAGTCAACTACAGACGTATTAGATAAATCAGAAGTTTTTTCTGCAACTAATACTACTTCTGTATTGTTATTAACAATTTCACTCGCAAATGCTTCACTTTGTGCAAACGTGAATAACGCATAAGGAACAAGTAACGTCGTTAATAATTTACCAGTACCGAACTTTTTATTTTTCATAAATTACTATTCTCCTTCTATAAATTTGATAAACATAGTAAGATTATAGCACTTAAAAAAATCAATTTCAATAATTTTTCTGAAAATTTCTTAAAAAATTTTAACTCTATTTAAAATTTTAAGTTTTTTGTTTCTGTAAATTTGAATATTGCTCATTTTTGGAGTTATTTTTTAATTATACTGAAAATGGATGTTGCATATCCATAATTGGTAAGTTAAATACTTTTTAATACAAGACCTGCAGCTAGAATTTGCCCTAGAACTATCCACCTTTAAATAATTATCTTTATTAGCGAATTTAGGTTCTGTTGCTTAAAAAATAAAAATATTATTACGCAACGGATAAACACTCCAACAACATAATTAATTTAACTTTTTACAAAAAATTATTCTGTTATTGATTTTATCACCCACCGCATTTATTATACAGCCCCAATAAAAAACAAAAAGGACAGACAAATATAAGTCCGTCCTTGGGTTTTTATTTATAATTGTTTTAACAATTCTGTTGTTAATTTCGATGAATTTCTTGCTGCTATTTCTAAAAATTCATCGAATGTAATTCTATTTCCTTCTTCTGCTTTGTCACTAACACTACGACAAACAATAAATGGAACGTTAAAATTATGGCAAGTCTGCGCAATTGCTGCTGCTTCCATTTCCACTACTTGCATAGTAGGAAAATTTGCTAATATTTCCTGCTTTCTCTCTTTACTAGAAATAAACGAATCTGACGTTCCTATTAATCCAAAATGAATATTGTTATTTTCTAATTTTATATTTTGGGCTTTATTTACCAAAAATTCATCACTTTCATAAAGTGCAGGCATCTGCGGAACTTGACCTAATGTATAACCAAAATGCGTGGCATCAACATCAAAATGAGTAATAGTAGTTCCTACTATCATATCCCCAATTTCCATATCTCCTTGCAACGCTCCACAACTTCCGATATTAATTACATAATCAATATCATAATTGTTAAGCAAGATAGCCGTCGCTACAGCTGCATTAACTTTTCCTGGTTTTGATAACATTAAGACTATTTCTTTTCCATAATAATTACCAAGATAAAATTCAACATGAGCTTTTTTCTCTATTGTTAAATTTTTTATTTCCGATTTTATAATAGCTACTTCTTCTGGCATAGCTCCAATTAATGCTATCATAAATATCTCCTATTGAACTTTTAATATTCTTATATCCATTGAATCTTCTGGACCAGTTGGTAATGATACTTTTACTACATCGCCTGGTTCCTTCCCTAATAAAGCTTGTGCTACAGGGCTTTCGTTAGAAATTTTGAACTCGAATGGGTTAGCTTCCGCACTACCAACTATTTTATAAGTTTCTTCAATTCCAGTAGCTTCCTCCAAGAAAGTGACTGTGTGCCCTAGACGAATTGTATTTGATTTTTCGTCAATTTGAATAATTTTCGCATAGCGAATCATTTGTTCCATTTCAAGAATTTTTTGTTCAATAAACCCTTGTTCATCTTTAGCTGCATCATATTCAGAGTTCTCAGATAAATCCCCGAAACTACGTGCAATTTTAATTTTTTCAATTACTTCTGGACGTTTAACTTTTTTGTAATGTTCTAATTCTTCTACTAACTTATCATAACCTTCTTGGGTCATTTGATATTCTAAAGTTTCTTCTATTGCCATGTTAATCTCCTCAAAATAAATTTTTATAAAAATATAATTACAACTTCTTAAGCTATAGTTTTACAATAACATTATTATATATTTTTTTTTATTATTTTTCTAGTACCGATTTAATTTTTGTTATTAAAATATCTACCGCAATATCATTATATCCACCGTCAGGAATAATAATGTCTGCATATTGCTTTGTTGGTTGAATATATTGCTCGTGCATAGGACGAACAGATGTAAGATACTGGTTAATTACAGACTCAACACTTCTACCACGCTCATTCATATCACGTAATAAACGTCGTAGTATACGAATATCACTAGGTGTATCGACAAAAATTTTAATATCTAAAAAATCACGAATAGTTTTTGAATATAGACCAAATAGCCCTTCTACTATAATTATATCTCTCGGTTCTTGGACTACAGTTTCTGAACTACGAGTATGATTTACATAATCATAACGTGGCATCTCTACTGTCTTTCCTTCGATTAGATCAGAAAGTTGTTTACACAACAATTCATTATCAAAAGCTTCTGGATGATCGTAATTAGTTCTAATTCGTTCTTCCATAGTCATATGACTTTGATCTTTGTAATAATAATCTTGCTCGATTAGAACAACTTTTTCTTTTGTTAATTCTTCGATAATACGTTTTGTAACGGTAGTTTTTCCACTACCACTACCCCCAACAATTCCAATAACTTTAGGCTTCTTATGCATTATCTTTTACCTAATTCCTTTCTCATCATATTTTGTTTATATACTTTATGGTCAATTTTTGTTCTAATTATTTGAAGTGGATGGCGAGCTGCATCTATTAATTCTCCATCTTCATCATAAATTTCTCCGATTACCTGCTCAAAGCTATCTATCTCTGGCCCAAAAAATTCAACGACATCTCCTGTCTTAAAGTGATTTCGTTGTTGAATAGTCGCAACACCAGTCTCCTCGTCATAATGTAATACTTGTCCAACAAAATCAAAATTAGTTTTCTTACCACCTTGATTCCCAAACATCTGTTCTTTATAACTTGGAATGTTGTAGAAGAAAGATGATGCTGTATCACGATTAGCACATTTATAAAGTTCTAATTTATATTGTGGCGTCATTTCGAAGTTATCCGGATCTGCACAATAATCATCTATTAATTTGCGATAAACGCTAGCTACTGTAGCAACATAGTGAATAGACTTCATACGTCCTTCGACTTTCAGCGAATCAATTCCTAATTCGATAATTTCTGGAACACTCTCTATTAATGTTAAGTCTTTTGGACTCATCGCATAAGGATCTGCTCCCTCAACAAAAAGTGCCGTATCTTCTTCTGACCCCTCTTCATATAAGTCGTAATTCCAACGGCAAGATTGACAACATCCCCCACGGTTACTATCTCGTGCAGTCATATAATTACTCAACGTACAACGTCCTGAATAAGCTATACACATAGCTCCATGAACAAACATCTCTATCTCTACATTAGTTTTTTCACGAATTTCTTTTATCTCTTCATATCCCGTCTCACGTGCAAGAACTACACGATGAACACCTTCAGACTCCCAATACTTCACTTCTTTGTAGTTAGAAATAGACTGTTGTGTACTGATATGAATTTCTACATTCGGTGCAACACGACGACAAGTTTCGATAATATAAGGATCTGCTACAATAATTCCTCGAACACCTGCATCTTGCAATGCTGCTAAAAACTCTTCCAAACCTGCAAAATTTTCGTTGTGTGCAATAATATTGGCAGTAACATAAATATCTGCTCCATAACCACGTGCAAAATCACAACCTTCTTTTATCTCTTCTATCGTAAAATTGTCCGCATTACTACGTAGTCCAAACTCCTGTCCACCTAAAAATATTGCATCTGCCCCATAATGAACAGCCACTTTTAATTTTTCTAAATTCCCTGCCGGCATTAATAACTCCGGCTTCCTCGTTATAACTCTTTTTCCATTTTTTATTTCTGATATATTTGGTATTGCCATAATTCAAAGTCTCATTCAATTGAGACTTATCCTCCTTTGTTTATTTATCTTTTTCTTATTCTTAACTAAAAATACTATAATAACTACATCTTTCAGCAAAAAAACATAACCTAAACCTAAATGAACATATAGCCTTTAAATTATAAAAAATTTAATTGTTGCTATATGTAAAAATATAACTTTTCTTACCACAAAAAAATAAATATATTGCTTTTAGTACATTGTTTTCTTCTGGAAGAATCCTAGATCTACTTCTCGATATTTAGGTTTAATTGCCTCTATATCGTTATAAAAATCTTGCTTTTCATCTTGATATGCCTCTTCATCTTCGAAGAAAAGATCTATAGCATCACGATAAATAGTAGTTACCTCCGTAATATATTCTTCTGACTTCAGTACACCTTCTATTTTTAGTGCTTTTACCCCACCTTTAATTAGTGTATCTAAATATTCAATAGCACAAATGTCGTTAGCACTCATAATATGCGTTCCGTTCGAATCCTCAAAAATTGGATAACGTTCATTTCTATCTTGGCTATATAAAAACAACTTCTTAGAACCGCTATATTGTTCGATATACTGTTCATTATCACTATATAAGAAATAATTATCTACTAACTTACGAATAGATTGGAACATACATAACATCCCTTGCACCTGAACCTCAATTTCGTAATTAGATTTTTCTGTGATTTCGATAATTTCTTCAATTGTTAATTCTTTTGATAAACACGTACGGTAAGCTCCACGATCACCCCAATAATTACAAGAGAAAGAGTTAGTAGCTAGCGTATGTGGATCCCATTGCAATTTTAAATTTATATTTTCTTCTCTTAAAATAGTTATTATCGTCGGTTCTCCAAAAATTACTGCATCTGGATTTAATGTTTCAACATATTTTAAATAATCTACTAAATCATCTAAATGTTCATTATGAAAAATTGCATTAACACTAACATATGCCTTCTTCCCCGCTTGATGAATAATATCAATAGCTCGTTTTAATTCTTCCTTTCCAAATTCTCCCGCCAAACGCAAGCCATATTTTTCTTCTCCAATAACAAAGCTATCAGCTCCAACATTTATCAACTCATAAATGTGTTCGATGCTTTTCGGAGTTACTACTAATTCTACTGTCATAGTTATCCTCTCAATTTTATTTTTAATTCGTTTTTACTTTTTTCATATATAACCAATTTATTTCTTCATAATAACACTCTTTATATTTAGCAAAATTTATATGCTCTGTCTCTACTATATATTTTTTTCCATCAATAAATTCAACTTTCGGATTTGTATATATCAATGTCCATAAAATAAATAACAATACATAAAATATAATTTTAAAAAATAACCCAACTATTAAAAATGCAATTCTATTTTTCATAGTTTTTATTTTTAACAATAAAAATATAAATAGCCAAAATAGCAATGAAGCTATTAATATAATTGTATAAAGTGATTGATACTGAGTTATTATCCCATTTAAATATATATTTGATTCTTTAAAAGCTAATAATATTGTTGGTAAGAATATATATATACCCCAACCAAAAATTAAAAACATATTAAAAACAAATAATATATTTTTCATTTTCGATATCATTGCTATTACTTCCTAATAGTTATCGCAATACCATCCCCAAACGGAAGAATAGTCGTCTCATAATTTGGGTGTTGCATAAGCCATTCGTTGTAGTTGTTAATTTTACGTGATAACTGTTTTAAATCTCTACTATGTTGAATTATACTCGGATCAGCCACCATACCTTTAAACAACACATTATCCGTAATAACTACCACATCTTCTGCAAAATAAGGTTCATAAAGCTCAAAAAATTTTCTACTTTGACTTTTCGCCCCATCAATAAATATTACATCATAAGGAGCGTTAGCTATTACTTTATCATCTAATTCTAAAGCATCTCGATGAATTAAAGTAATTTTATCTAATAAATTACGATAAGTAACATTAGCTGTTGCTAATTCGAACATCTTATTATCTCGTTCTATAGTAGTTACATTACACCCTACACGCTCTGCCAGACTAATAGAACTATAAGCTATTGCTGTACCAATTTCCAAGACATTTTTTGCTTTTTTTATTTTTAATAATTGAACTAAATAAGATATCCCTATTTTGTCGATAATAGGTACTCTATTTTCTTCGGCAAATTTTTCTAAGTTTTTAAAAAAATCATCACTATCTGGTAATAAATTAGCTACATACAAACTATCTTTAGATTCTATCGCAACCATAAGTTCCCCTTTACTGTAATTTAATCATCATATTATAATACCATATATAGACAGAAAAATACAGTAATCAACATATATGATTACTGTATTTTATACTTATGAGTTGAACATATTCCCTGAACATAAAATTCACCGTAAAAATTTCTTTTAGCATCTACAGTTAAAAATTTCTCAACTAGCCAAATTATAAGTTTATTAAATTTGTGCTATTTACTGCAAAATACTTATGCGATATTGTTGCTAATATGTCAATATTATATACCTGTGAATTTCTTAACAACTTTTCTTATTTTTTTTATTAGTGACTGTTTCTTCTGTTCGCGTGCACCACCTCGACGAGATAACGGAGGTAACACACTATCAAGCTCAGAACCTGCACGTGATATTTCGCCTTTATTAATAGCTTTATCAATAATTCTTTTAGCTTCCGGTTTTAAATTTTCATTCTCTACCAATATAGAAACCTCTAGTTCTCTTCTTTCTTTAGCGTATTTATAAAAATCACCAACCAAATCAGAACTTGCCTTTAATTTCTCCAGTGTATTATTGTCTATATAATCAATAACTAACGACTCTTTCTCCCTTGTGTCTACACTTGTCTTAATAGTACGGCTAATCTCATCTTTTAAAACTTCTTTATTGTCTACTTGTTTTGATTTTTCTAAAATTAATGTAAGAATATAATCTAAATTAATTTCATCCGTCTTTAAAAGATCGATATAAAATTCTACATCATCAAAATCAATAACACTTCCAGCCCCGTCTTTGTCTCTATCCCCAATTAATGGAGACACATTTGAATTTTTCAACTCAATATAGACACTCTTCATATCTTGTTTCCGGCGTTCTGGAATGATAGGTTCAAACTTTTCGAACTCATCATAATTTCTCAAAATATTCTCGAGCTTAAGAGCTTCCCCAAACAACTTAATAAATTCTTTCTGTTCTTTTTCCGAATAAATTTCTGTCGGATTTGGGAATTTTTCTACAAGTTCTTGACAAACTTCCACATAACCTTTCTTTTTTACACCTGTTTCTTCATCTGTGTGACCACTAATATATTCGTCATAACTCTTTTCTAAAATGACATTAATACTATTTTGATCACCAAATGTTCTAATGGCATCTTTCGTCGCTTTTTCTAAATCACGAAAACATACAATATTCCCAAATTGCTTAACACTATTTAAAATACGATTAGTTCGTGAATAAGCCTGAATTAATCCGTGATAACGTAAATTTTTATCAACGAACAAAGTATTCATTGTCGGTGCATCAAATCCTGTTAAAAACATACCAACTACTATCAAAATATCTATCTCTTTATTTTTTACTTTTTGGGACAAGTCTTTGTAATAATTTTGGAATTCATTCCCTGCCGTAGAAAAATTAGTTTGGAACATATTGTTATAATCATCAATAACTTTATCCAAAAATTGCTTCGCTGTAGAAGTTAGCGCCTTAGCTTCAAAATTTTCTTCTATCTCGCCACTTTCTGGACGTGCCTCATTAGAAGCATAGCTATATATTGTTGCAACTTTTAACCTTTTATCCTCTGGCAAATGTTTTTGTTGATTAACAAATTCTTCATAGTATGCTTTCGCCGCTTCTACACTCTGAACAGCAAACATAGCATTGAAACCATTAATTTTTCTCTTCTTAACCTCGATAAATTGGTTACGATGTGTCTTTCTATCATAAACATTCAAAATATATTTCGTAATTTCTGAGATACGCTCCGGATGTAAGAACATCTTTTTCTCTAGATTTTTTAACTTTTCATGATCGTCTTCGGTTTCGGCACTTTTAAACTTCGGAACTATATTATTGTAGTCAACTTTAAACTTCAACACTTTTCCATCTCGGATAGCATCGGTAATAACATAACTATGTAACTGTACTCCAAAGACATCGACCGTCGTTTCTGTTCCTAAAGCATTCTCCGCAAATGTCGGTGTCCCCGTAAATCCGAATTGGTAATAATGTTTAAATTTTTTCTTAATATTTCGTTGCGCTTCTCCAAATTGTGATCTATGACACTCATCATATATTAAGACACAATGCTTACCAAAAATTTCATGCTTAGGATTACTTTTTATAAACTCATTTAATTTTTGAATAGTAGTAACAACTATTTTATTATCTTCTTTTTCGATACTTCTTTTAAGTTCCTTCGTGTCCTTACTTCCATTTACACTATCTGGTTGAAACTTTTGATACTCTTTCATCGTTTGGTAGTCTAAATCTTTTCTATCAACAACAAAAAATACTTTGTCTATATAAGGAAGTTCCGTAGCTAAACGAGCTGTTTTGAAAGAAGTTAGTGTCTTTCCTGATCCTGTAGTGTGCCAGATAAATCCACCTGCTCCTACACTCCCCGAACGATTGTTGTTATAACTAGATTCTATCTTCCATAAAATACGCTCTGTCGCAGCTATTTGGTACGGACGCATAATTAGAAGAACATTATTTGTATCAAAAACACAATACTTCGTAATTACTTCTAATAACGTTCTTTTTTCAAAAAAAGTAGCTGTAAAATCTTCTAAATCATGAATAACTTTATTTTTTGCATCAGCCCACTCACAAGTAAACTCGTAATTTTTTTTGTTACGTTCTATAGTATTAGCAAAATATCGTGTGTACGTTCCATTAGAAATGACAAATATTTGAACAAACTTGTAAAGGGAGTCTTCTTCGTTAAAACTTTCATATTCGTATCTGTTTATTTGATCAAAAGCCTCTCTAAGTTCTACCCCACGTTTTTTTAATTCTATATGTATTAGAGGTAATCCATTTACTAAGATTGTAACATCGTAACGATTTTTGTGAACTCCTGTCTGCTCTATTTGATTTACAACTTGCAAAGTATTGTTATGTATATTTTTCTTATCCAAAATTTTAATGTTTTTTAAAATTCCATTATCAAATTTAAAATCATAGATGTAATCTTCTTGAATTTTGCGACTTTTCTCGATTATGCCCTCATTAGGTCTATTTAAATATTCTACCAAAAATCTATCCCATTCTTTAGCAGTGAATGAAACTTTGTTAAGTTTTTCTATTTGAACTTTTAAATTATTAAATAAATCGGCTGAATTTTTTGCGACTAATCTTTCGTAACCTTGCTTTACTAGATTTAATATGAAGTTTTGTTCTAGTTCTTGCTCAGTCTGGTAGCTAAATACCGATTCTTTTACTCTGTCGTAATTTGCTAGTATTATACCATTTGTCATTTCTGCTATTGGTAATTGGCTGTATGTTGCTTTATGTTCTGACAAATTGTTCAACTCCTTTACTCTTTTCTAAATGTTAACAATTTTTCTCGATAATATTCGTATTGTTTTTTGCGAAGTTCTATTTCTTTTGGCAGTCCTTGTGTTATGTCATTGACAAGTGCATCAAATTTATCAAGGATAGCCACTATATGTTCTTGAACTGGTAAAGATGGTATAAGTATTGGATATTTTTTCAATATATCTTTATTAAGACCACCACGGCTTCCATCTCCTGACGACGCTTCTCTTAGCTTAATATACTGATTCTCTAAATAATAATATAAATAGTCGTTGGCTATGTTTTCTTTAGGAACTAATGTCGCTAAGGATTGATTTGTAGAAAGAGCAATTTTTATTCTAGCAACTAATCCTCTAGTTTTTCCTTGTCCAGCTAAAGCTATTACTGTTGAATTTGCCGGGACCATAGTTGCACTTGAATTATCATAACCAATCTGTGTAATAAAATTATCTGTACTATAAATTATCTTTTTGTTTACTTCTCCACTACTCATCCATGGAATATTCCCATCATTCCAATATTCCGCTCGATTTTTATTAGGGGTTCCTCCAAGAACAATATCTGCAACTTCTCCTAACTTCTTCCATTCAACCTCAAACAATTTCACGCCAACAATATCTGCCGCTTCTTTTAATAATACAAAGTAACTATTAGATATTATTAATGTCTGTCTGTCTGTCTGTCTGTCTGTCTGTCTGTCTGTCTGTCTGTCTGTCTGTCTAGCGATTATCTCGTCATTCATTTCAAATGTCAAGAGTTTTTCTCGATAATATTCATATTGTTTTTGTCTTTGTTCGATTTCTTGTGGTAACAAACCTCTTGTATCAGAAAGCAAAGATTGAAATTTATCAAGAATTTCTACAACTTTGTTTTGGATTGGCAGTGGTGGAAGTGGTATTGAAAATTTAGCCATATCATCCCCATGTATTCTAATCAATTTAGTCCCTGTAACTTTCTTTTCTTTTTGCTTTTGAAACTCTACTGTTTGAAAATAATAAGCAATATACTTAGAATTTTCAGTCGTACTATAGCTATACATATCTCCAGAAAACCCAATTTCTTCATGTCCAGTCCAAACTACAGCTTTCCCCACATCTGATATATTTTCAGAAGTTGTAGCGATTAAAATATCATTATGTTTTGCTTTTTTTAATTTAATAAAAACATCTTCATTAACAAACGAAATAACTTTATCTGTTTCAAAATTATATGTAGTATATAATTGTCCATAATGAATTACAGGTTTTCCATTTAAAACAAAATCTTTTTTCTGTAGTCCATTACCTCTGGTGAACAAACCAATTTCGCCTAATGTAACTATCCTTACTTTATAGCCACCCCAAATAACTTCTGGATTCTCAGACACTCTATTCAAATACTCTTCACTTAGTAACTTATCTCTATGATATTCATATTGTTTAGTTCTAAACTGTAATTCAGACTGTAATTCATTAACATAATTTGTAAATTTGTCAAGTATTTCTACAATTTTTTCTTGGGTTTCTATGGATGGGATTGGAATTTCAATTTTCAATATTTTTTCTCTAGAAATACTGTATGGCACTGCTGATTTATTAGATATTGAATATAAATACTCTTGTTTCTCCAATAAAAAATGATATAAATACTTTTTTAATACTTCTTCATTAGGAAATACAGAAAAACAAACGTCATTTGCCCAAAATTTTTCTTCCTGCCAATTAACATATCCAGCAGTCCCGTACTGTGCTATAGTTATGGTATTCTCGTTTCTATTATAGTTATTAACATATCCCATATACCCTATACCACCAGATACAACTGGATATTTTCCGTTTTCTATTAACTCTTTTTTTGTTACTCTGACTCCTCGCTCAATATCACAAACCTCCCCTAACTTCTTCCACTCAACCTTTTCATTTTTCAATAGTTCATCTATCTTACTCATCTTTTCTTCCACCCTTTTTAGCAAGTTGCTCTATACTTTTAATTTCTGCTAAATAATCTTTTTCAACAGAAGACAAGGTTCTTTCGCTATATTTTTTATATTCTTTTTCAACTTTTTCTATCATTTGTTGTCTTGATACTTTGCCATTATCTTTCAGCAAATCTTCTCCGGTTGCAGTTAATATTCTATCTACATGCTCTATCCAATCTTGCATAGTCATCACAACTTTTTTTTCTGCTTGTCTTTCTGCAAAGTCCAAATATCCTGATACAATGAAATTCAAACTTTTTAATTCCTTTTCCGTAAGATAATTTTTTGCTACCTTTGCCTCCGTAAATGTGGGTAACTCTCCTTTGAAAATGGTAAGTCCCATAAACTCTTTTTCGCTATCAACACGATTATAAATGATTTCACTTGCTGTATGATGATGGACGGCATAGTGGAGTTTATTTTGAACAGTCGCAAAAAACTCCTTTGCTTCTTCACTTTTGGAATTGTAGTCTATACTCGTAGCAAATAAATCTAAAACCTGACGATAAAATACTTTTTAACTTGAACGAATATCACGAATTCTATCTAAAAGTTCTTTAAAATAATTGCCTCCTCCAAGATTTTTGAGTCTTTCATCATCCATAGAAAAGCCTTTGATTAAGTATTCTTTTAATATCGTTGAGGCATAGTTTCTGAATTGTACGCCACGAACGGAACGCACTCTATACCCGATTGCCAAAATCATATCCAAATTGTAATAAGCCAATTTCCTTGTTTGAGTTTTTGTTGAAATAGCACCATGTTCAGTGGTGTGCAACTTATAGTTGCATACCACATTCTCATATAATTCTCCGTCATCGAATATATTTTTAATATGTTTGGCTATATTTTGCCTTGTTGTCTGAAAAAGCTCAGCCAGTTCCTTTATGTTTAACCAAACCGTTTCATCCTCTACATGCAGTTCTATTTTTGACTTTCCATCTTCCGTATTGTATAAAATAATCTCACTACTCATCTTCAAGCTCCTTTACAATCTCATTAATAGCAGCTCTTAGTTCATCTATTTTCTTGACAGTTTTTTCAATTTCTTTATTTAGAACTTTAATATCAATAACTTCTCTCGTATCTTCCTTTTCTACATAAGTCGAAACAGATAGATTATAATCATTCTCTTCAATTTCTGCTATATCTACATATCTTGAGAAATATTCTTTATCCGTTCTATTTTTAAATTCATCTACTATTGCTTCTATATTCTTTTCTTCTAAAATATTATTGTTAGTTTCTTTTTTAAACTCTTTACTTGCATCAATAAACAAAATTTTGTTTTCTGTTTTGTTCTTTGCCATAACTAAGATACAAGTAGCTATTTGTGTTCCGAAGAAGAGATTTTCGGGTAGTTGAATAACGCAATCTATAAAATTATTATCTACCAAATATTTACGAATAGTTTTTTCTGCACCTTTACGATAAAAAATTCCCGGGAAACAAACTATAGCTGCTCGCCCTTTACTCGAAAGGTGGTTTAGAGAATGCATTATGAATGCATAATCAGCGTAAGATTTTGGTGCTAATTTTCCTGCTGGAGCAAAGCGATCATCATTTATTAATGTTGGATCTGCATCACCTATCCATTTTATTGAGTATGGAGGGTTAGATACTATTGCATCGAATGGCTTTGTATCGGTATGCATCGGCGTAAGTAATGTATCGCCTCTCTTTATATCGAATTTATTAAACGGTACATTGTGCAGAAACATATTCATTCGAGCAAGGTTATAATTCGTAATATTTATTTCTTGACCAAAAAATCCTTCATCAATTATATGTTCATCAAATTGCTTTTTCATTTGTAGCAACAAAGATCCACTTCCGCATGTCGGGTCTATTTTCATACTGTCTTTAATACAATGATATTTTTCCTTGAACTCTGATATTTTGCCTTATACTCTGAAATTATTTATTTTTGGACAAAAAAAGACACTCGCAAATCGCAAGTGCCCTTCAATCTATAATTCAATAATCGTTCCGTCTTTGAACTGTATTTTTCGTTTGTTCTCCGTTCCTATTTCAATCTCATCTATCAAGCTACACCACATATCTGAATCAAAGGCCGTCAGTAATTCTGCCTTTTTCAAAGTCTTCATAAAGCTACGTACTTCATCTTTTCTCGTTTGTTTGTCCATTATTTGTTCTGTGATACTCCCTAACCTTCGACTCACATCTTCATAACGATTCACTAGTTCTTGGTAGTGCTGTTGGTAGATTTCTTGATTTTGTATCTTTCGTGCGTTCTCTGTGATGCAATCATTAATTTTATCTGCCACCACATTCACT
>CAMEOL010000002.1 GCA_945929765.1 uncultured Gemella sp. | reverse complement strand
TGTTGTGATACAATTTAATTGTAAAATTCAAATATAACAGGAGGTTTACATATATGAAATTTTACAAATTACTATCAATCGCTACAGTAGCTGCCCTATCAGTTACTATCGCTGGTTGTAGCTCTTCGAGCACTTCGAGCACAAGCTCAAATAATACTACAGAACAAAAATCTGCTGATCAAGTTCTTGGTGTTTCACTTTCTAACCCTATAAAAGTGGACAAAGAAAAAGGAACTATAACAGTATTGGCACAAGTTAATGGTAAATATTTTAACCAAACTACTCGTCACGGTTCTGTAGAACAAAGCGGAAGCAACGGAGCAAAATCTGTTCTTACAGCATTTGCAAAACCTGAAGAATTCTACAACGCCCTAGTAGAAATAGGTGCAAAAGCTGGAGAAAACATGACTCCTGCTAACGCTGCAACAACGCACGTAGAAGGAACTCCTATAAAAATGGAAGTTACTTGGGAAGGTGCTCCGAAAACTTATGATATCAACGAAATTATTACCGACAGTAATGGTAAAAAAATTGATTTCCGTTTCGGAGGAAACTTACAACGTGCAAAAGATAAAAATACAGGATGCTTAACGTGTCTTGACAGCTGCCCAGTAGGTATAATCTCTAACACTACTTACACTTATGGTGCAGTTGAAAATACTGGTGAAGTTAAATTTACTGGTAACTCTGACGTACTACCAGAAGATGGTACTTACGTAGCTACTGTTTACAGTATCGATAAAGACAAAGCATAATTAGAAAGGAAGCTTTATGCAAAGACTTAGAGTATTATTTTACTACCTTTCTACTGGTCTAGCTATAGGTTATTTCTTTGCAATGTTACTAACATTTTTTACTAAGTATGAAATGATGGTTCGTGTAGAATTAATAATTTATGTTTATATAGGTTTTGGACTTATGTTAGGTATTGCATTTAATAAGATTAGTAACACCTTTGTCTATAAGTATTTTCTTTTCATTACTCAAGGTATCACCCTACTATTAGCCTTGTTTAGTGGAAGACTAATGCAACTAATCTATATTACAAAAGAATCTTTTTCGCTTACAACTCCAGCAAGAAAATTAATAGTTCCCTTTGTGGTTGTAGTTGTAGTAATAAACCTAATTAATATTTACATTATCGCTACACTTCGTAAATATCAAAAAGTTTATACTCGTGAAGAATTAAAAGCACTGAAAGCGAAAGAAACAAAATTAAGTGAACTTCGTGAAGTATTAAGTCCAGAAGAAGAAGCAAAACGTAAAGCTATTAGAAAAAAACAAACTATTACAGCATTAGTATTAATCGCAATCTCCCTAATTGTTTATTTTGCTGTACCTAGTGTTAAAAATAATTTAGACTACGCCTTTGCTACTATATCTCAACTTGATACTGCAATAGTAATCGAATACCTACGTTCATACGGAGCTTGGGCTGCGGTAGTATCGTTTATTTTAATGATACTACAATCTATAGCTGCACCAATACCAGCTTTTCTTATTACCCTTTCTAACGCCGCTATCTTCGGTTGGGTTTGGGGAGCTGTATTATCATGGTCGTCAGCAATGGCTGGAGCTGTGGTATGCTTCTATCTAGCACGTGCTTTGGGCCGTGGTCCAATCGAAAAACTTACTAGTAAAGGAGCTATGGCTAGTGTCGACGTATTCTTTGAGCGTTACGGACACCGTACAATATTTATTTGTCGACTACTTCCATTCGTATCTTTTGACTTCGTAAGTTATGGAGCAGGATTAACAAATATGAAATTCTGGTCATTCTTCGTTGCAACAGGTATCGGACAATTACCTGCTACTATCGTATACTCTTACGTTGGTGGAACATTAACAGGAGGAGCTCAAAAGCTTTTCTTAGGTTTAATGACTCTATTCGCTCTATCAATTGTAATTAGTATTATGAAAAAAGTTTATAACGATAAACATAAAAATGAAGAATCTATTGAAACTGTAGAAGTATCAACTAAATAACAGAAATCCAATTCGGTTTTAACCTCTACCCGAATTGGATTTTTTTTATGTTCTATGTAAAATACGGTCGTTAAAAAATAAATATATTCTTCCACAGCGAACAAATACCACGCAATAATGCTACACTTTATTTTTTAACAATTGTATTATTATACAGTCTAATTAATTTTAATTTACAAAAAAATTATTCGGTTGTTGATTTTTATCACCAACCGAATTTATTATACAACCTATTATTTTTCATCCTAATATTGAAGTTTATCTTTTATTTCTTTTAAAAGAGCGGAACATCCTTTTACAACATCGTTGTAAGTTGTATCGAAATCACCCGTATACCACGGATCTGCTATACCTCGATTTTCCCCCGAATACTCTAACAGCATCTTTACCTCTCCTGTCGAACGACCAGCTATAAATTTTCTTATATTAACGATATTACTTTCGTCCATACCTACAATGTAGTCGTTGTCTAAATCTTTATCTTCTAAAGGTCTACTTGTCATTCCTTTTACCGAAATATTCTCTTTTGCTAGACGTTCACGTGTGCCATAATGTACAGGGTTACCATGTTCCCATGAACTAGTTGCAGCTGAGTCTATAGTTATATAATTTTCTAAACCTTCTTCTTCTACCATTTTTCTAAATACAGCTTCTGCCATAGGTGATCGACAAATATTCCCTAAACAGACAAATAATACTTTTACCATAATTATCTCCTTTACTTAATTTTATCGAACCAATTTTCATATTTTTTCTCTGTATTGTTTAAATCTACTACCTCTCCTATTTTTGGTGTCAACAAGTTTAAAGAATAATATTTATCGTTTAATCTTACTAACTCTTGCATAGGCTTATTCCAAGGGTGGGTAGACAATTTGAATTTAGAATTGTGAATTGGAATTAATGTTTTTGCATTCAAATCTTGCGCTGCTTTTAAAGTATCTTCTGGGAACATATGGCTATACTTCCAATGAAGATTATATTGTCCATTTTCTAAAAATACTACTTCAAAATCGCCATATTTTTCGCCAATTTCTTTAAAATGTTCTCCATAACACCCATCAGCACCTAAAAAGAAATTTCTCCCGTTAATAGTTAGCACATAAGACGACCATAACGCCTGATTAAACTTCAAAAATCTTCCTGCTGAATGGCGTGAAGTTTCTGAAGAAATTTTTATACCTTCTTCTAATTGAACATCTTCTTCCCACTCAAGTTCAATTATATTTTTACTATCATAACCCCAATATTCAAAATGTTCGCCAACACCTAACGGAACTATTACTTTCTTTACTTTATCTTTTAATTCTACTACCGTTTTGTAATCTAAATGATCGTAATGATCGTGTGTTATTATTAAATAGTCTATTTCTGGCATGTGCTGACTCTTATAATAATCACTTCCTTTAAATGCTCTTGTACTCATAGGTACTGGAGAAGCATTTCCACTAAAAACAGGATCTATTAAAAAATTCTTCTCCCCTAAATGTAATAAATAAGAAGAATGTCCGAACCACACATAATAATCTTGCTCAACTACTTTCGAAAAATCAGTTTTTATATAGGGGATACTTTGTTCTGGATATACCTTTGGTGTATTTCTAAAAACAAACTCCATAAATGTTTCGAAAGGTGTACTGTCCTCCGAAAAAATTGGAGTTTCTTTTATATTGTTAAATTGTTTTCCATCGTAATAACTAGATTTAACTATACGATCTTTTCTACTTCCTGTCGGTAATTTACCAAAAACTTTTTTGTTTTTTACTATTAATCCTATAGTTGCCAAAGCCGCAACTGATAACAATTTCTTTTTCATCTCTATTCCTTTCTTAACTTTTATTAAAAGAGGTGAACACTAACTAATTTAATCACAACTGTTTTGTAGTTCGCAATTAACTTTATAAAGTATTTTTAACACGTAATAAAATTACATTTTCTCGATTAATATACAATTATTGTTTCTTATTTTACCATATCTTCATATTTATACAACTTTCTTTCATCGCCATAAATAGCGTTATTAACCATTGCTGTCGCTACTTGAATAGGGCGTATTCCTTGCCAATTTTTTAGCGGACCTATAAATAACGGTTTAAACATTGTAAACATATGAATTAAAATAATTTCTTTTTTTGTTATAATTTTTCTGTCTAAAGCTAAAAACATAGATGGACGATATATTCTTACTATACCTAAATTGTATTGTTTTAATCCTTCTTCTGCTTGTCCTTTAATTTTTTGATAATATGATGGCGACTTAGAATTAGCCCCCATCGCAGAAACTATATTAAAACTTTTTACTCTATTATGACATTTTAATGCTAATGTCAATGGATATTTTAAATCTATAGCAGCAAATTGTCCGTTTCCACCCGTCCCTAGACAACTAAAGACATCTGCTCCATCTAATATTGTTTCGTCAAACTTAAGATCTTCAAAATCTATCAATATTTTTTCTATTTTTTCTTCGTCTTTTATATTATATATAGAAGAGCGTCCTAAAACATAAATCTTACTATAATAAGAATTATCTAACAACAAATTTAAGACTTTACTCCCTACTTCTCCTGTAGCACCTACAAGAACAGCCTTTGTCATAAAGTTACCTCCTAAATTATAATATAGCTACTAATATATCATTTCTTATTAAAATATGACTAAAATTTGAAACTACTTTTAAAATTAAAACTCTTATATTTGTGGCGAAATTGTGAATAAAATTATACTTTTTTTTATTTTATAAAAGTTTTCTCAGCATACTTATACACTATATATAAAAAATAAGTTATAATATTTCTATTGATAATCATTATCATTTAGATAGGAGGATTAAATGAAAATTGATAAACGAGCTATGGCTCTCTTCAACATAAAAAAAGAAATCAATTACTTAATTGTTTGTCGTATTGTTGCATTCCTTTCTTTTTTAGCATTTTCTTACAATTTTGTTGATCTGCTTTTTAAGATATTAAATAACAACATCAATACTAATTTTTGGTATTTCTTTTTCGGCAGAACTATTTTGATTTTAATTATATACTATTTATCGTTATTTTTGGATAACAAATTAAGTCACGTTATTTCTACAAAAATTAGAAACATTTTACGTTCAGAAATTTATAGTAAAATAGAAAAATTATCGTTAAATTATACTGAAGCTATTCCTACGAGTAGTTTGCTAGTTATAAATTCTACATCTATTCCAAGTATAGAATTATATTTTAGCAAATTTATTCCACAAGTTTTCTCTACACTCTTCATCATAATTAGTTCGCTAGTTATCTTTGGTAATATTAGTATTTGGTTAAGCGTTGCTATGCTTTTCTTATATCCTTTAATACCAATATCTATTATGATGATTATGAAAAAATCTAAAAAAGTAAACAAAAAAACTTTTAGTGATTTTTTAAGTTTAACCGAACTTTTTTTCGATAGGTTAAAGGGATTCTCTGTTGCGAAAATTTATGGTAAGGAAAATAATGTTACACGAGAAATTGATAAACGAAGTGAAAAATATAGAGTTTCTACTATGGCATTACTAAAACACCAACTTAATTCTATAAACGTAATGGACGCTATTACATACATTTCTATTTTCACGATGTCAATAATTTCTATTTTTATCGTCAAAGAAAGTATGCTTATTATTTTTGTAATAGTAGCTAGTTTCGAATGTTTTAGACCATTACGAGCTTTAGGTGGCTTATTCCACATTTCTATGAAAGCTAGCGTAGAACTAGACAATATCTATAAATTACTAGACTATCAAGAAGACGAAAAAGATAACTCTATAACTCTTGCTAACAATAAAACTATTTATTTTAAAGATGTTACATTTAGCTATAACGAAAATAAAACTATTTTGAAAAATATCAATATGTCTTTCAAAAATTCAACAAAAACTGCTATAGTAGGAGAAAGCGGCAGTGGTAAATCGACTATTATTAAACTAATAATGGGACTTAGAAAAGCGAATATTGGAACTGTAGTCTATGATAATTACGAAACAAATATAATACCTTTTAACGAGCTAACTAAATTAATGACCGTTATTTCTAGTGAAAGTTATTTAAACTCTGACACTATATACAATCATCTGAAAGTTAACGAAAACATTACCGAAAAAGAAATGTTTGCTGCATTAGAAAAAGTTAATTTGAAAAATTTTGTTCTAGAAAATGGTGGACTGAATTATAAATTAACCGAAGGTGCTAACAATTTATCAGGTGGACAAAGACAACGTTTAATCGCAGCAAAAGCAATACTGAAAAATAGCTACATTTATATTTTAGACGAGGCTGTCTCTAATATAGATGATTACAGCAAACAATGTGTTCTCGACGCGTTTGATAGTATTAGAGAAAATAAAATTATAATTATAATTTCTCACGATTTAGAAGTAATGAAAACTTGCGATAACATTTACGTTTTACAAAACGGTGAAATAATCGAAAACGGAAATTACTCTGAATTAATAAACAACAATAATTTATTTAACAAATTGTTAGAAGAGCAACTACTTTTAAAAAATAAATTTTTTGCAAAGGAGAATAACTAATGTTAACAATAAAAAATTTAAAAAAACTTCTTATAATCGCAAAAGATTTAAAAAAACAACTGCTTTTAGCGACATTATTTGGTAGTTTTGGGCATTTATCAGTCGTTGTAATTACTTTTTTATTAACGTCCATTTTTTTAAAAGAAGGGTGGATTGTTGGTTTGCTCATCATAGCAACAATAGCATTTGCATTTTTAAAAGGGTTCTTTAGTTATACGGAACAACTATTAAACCACTACGTAGCGTTTAAAATTTTACACGTTTTACGTTTAAAAGTATTAGACAAATTCAAAAAACTATCAATGAATAATTTTTCGAAAAATAGTTCCGGTGACTATATGACAATGATCATGACCGACATTGAAATATTAGAAGTGTTTTATGCGCACACTATAACACCTTTTTTAATATATGTAATTCAAACTTTAGCAGTTACTTTGTTTATTGCAATGTTTAACGTGAAACTTTCTTTAATAGTTTTTGTTTTGTATGTTATTATTGGATTTTTTGTACCAATATTTTCAAAAACAAAAGGGGAGTTATACGGAAACGATTATAGAAACAATTTAACTAACATCAATAACTCATCAGTTGAAGAAGCTTACTCAATTTTTGAAACTATTCAATATAACAAAGTGCATGCCGTAAAAGAAAAATTAAAATTAGAAACAGAATTACTGACAACTAGTTCGTATAAAAAAGCACAATTTCAAATTAATATTAATTTCTTAACAACTGTTTTATACAATTTAAGTATTATTATTTTTATAATATTTGCAACTAAATTAATTACTGATGTTAATACTATAATTACTTTAACTGCGTTATATATCGTTTCTTTCACTCCTGTATTATACATGGGGAATCTTGCATCAACACTTAGTCAAACTATGGCAGCAGGTACAAGATTTATTAATTTACTTGAAATGGAAGAATCTACCGAACAAGGAAACAAAAAAGTTGAATTTAACGAGTTGAAAATTAACAACCTATCGTTCAAATACAATGATAATGTTGTTGTCGACAATATTTCATTCACAGCGAGAAAAGGAGAAATAATCGGTATTTGTGGTGAGAGTGGTAGTGGAAAATCTACGTTAGCTAAATTAATTATGCAATTTTTACCGGTTGAAGATGGAGAAATTCTTATAGATAATATTAATATAAAAAATATAGATACTCAATATTTCCGAGAAAATAGTTCTATTATTATGCAAGAAAGTTACTTATTCAACTCTTCATTAGAAAGTAACGTAACTATATTCGATAAAAATATTAATAAAGAAAAATTATTAGAAAGTTTTGACAACACAAATTTAACAAACTTTGTCTCTTCACTTAAAAAAGGAACACGTGAAATAATAGGGGAGAGGAGTTCTAATGTTTCTTCTGGACAAAAACAGAGAATAGCTACTTCTCGTTCTCTTTATAACAATTCAAAACTTTTAATTTTAGATGAAGCTACTTCAAACATCGATATATTCAGTGAAATTGAATTGCTAAAAACATTAGAGCAAATAAAAGAAAATAAAATAATTTTAATAATTTCTCACAACAAGAGCACTTTATCAATTTGTGATAAAATTGTACAATTATAAAAAAAGCTACTAAAAAAACGATAAAATATCGATTTTTTAGTAGCTTTTTTATTTTATAAATTTTATTTAATTAGCTCTTTTATCCACTGAATGTAGAATATATTAACCACATATTTAATATTACTAAAACTATGCTTATTAGCCAAGAAAGGTATTTAATAAAACTACTAACAACAAATTCGCCCATTATTTTTTTATTAGAAGTAAAAATAGTTAATGGTATTACTGATATTGGTAAAGCTATACTTAAAAATACTTGGCTATATATTAGCAATTTCTCGATCGCCTGTTCATTGTCACCAAAAATTAACAAACAAATTACTACCGGTGTTACAGCTAACAATCTAGTCATCATTCTTCTTAACCATGCAGGTAATTTTATTCTAATAAAACCCTCCATAACAATTTGTCCAGATAATGTCCCTGTTATAGTTGAATTTTGTCCTGACGCTAATAATGCTATAGCAAAAAGCGTACTTAATACCGGTGAAGCTATTACACCTACAATAGACTCGTCTTGCAAAGCTTTATACAATTCTGTAAAATGACCTAACGTGTCAGATTTACCAAAAAATAAAGCAGCACCTAATATTAATAATAAACAATTAACTATAAAAGCAATGAACAATTGAATATTAGAATCTATCGTTGCAAACCTAATAGCTTCTTTTATTTCTTGTTTATTTTTTCTATCATAGTTTCTAGATTGAACTATTGAAGAGTGTAAATATAAATTATGAGGCATTACTGTTGCTCCAACAATTCCTAATGCTATTAGCAACGCTCCTTGATTATTAAATACTGTCTTAGATGGAATAAATCCATTTATTATATCAGGTACATTAGGAGTAGCTAAATAAACTTCATAAAAAAATACAGCAAAAATTGTAATTATTAACGTTGCAACTATTGCTTCTATTTTTCTAAAACCAAACTTCATTAATAATAACAATAAAAATACATCCAATATAGTTATAAAAACACCCAATAACAAAGGTATTCCGAATAATAAATTAAGTGCAATAGCACTTCCTATAATTTCTGCTATATCTGTAGCCATAATAGCTAATTCTGTAATAATCCATAAAATCACACCTGATTTTTTTCCTACGTTTCTTCTTGTAGCTTGTGCCAAATCCATTCCTGTTACTATTCCTAGTCTAGCTGCCATACTTTGTAATATCATAGCAATAATGCTAGAAAATAAAATTACAAAAAGAAGTGTATATGAATATTGTGCTCCACCAGCTATAGATGTTATCCAATTACCTGGATCCATATACCCTACAGAAACTAATACACCCGGTCCGGTAAAAATAAATAGCTTTTTCAAAAAACTAGCTTTTTTAGGTATTTCTATCGTTCCATTAATTTCTTCTAACGATTTCCCATTATAATTCAATGATTTTCCCTCTCTTTAGAATTATAGTTTCCCTTATTTATTTTTGTTTCCTAAGGGAAAATAATGTATATTGGTTATTATACACCATCTTATTTCTAGAGTAAAGTATCATTTTTATATCTCTAGTTTAAACTATTTCTACAAAAGTATTCGTTATATTTATAAAGAATGTAGATCGATAACATAACACTCCTACTTACTTATACAAAAAATTATATAAATTGCTAACATAGAAATTGTAATGCAAAATTAAATATTTTTCTTGTTATGCACCTCATAAGGATAATGTAATAATTTTTTCTTTTTTTATCACCACGTTTCCTAGTGATTATTAATTTTTTCAAAAAACCACAATATAAAATAATTAAATATTATTAATATATTAACCTCTTTGCTTAACCATCCCTTATTTATTAAATACCGTCGTATATTTTTATTTTATACCTTATATAATAAAAAACAAGAATGTTTCTTGTGAAACATTCTTGTTTTTTTCTAAATTTCTTCTGTATTCACTAAAATGTTATTAGCTTCTTTAAATATTTCTTCTATAACTTCTTTTACAGGTTTTACTTTTTTTATTAGCCCGGTGATTTGTCCTACCATTAATATTCCATTTTCGACATCTCCATTAGTTATAGCATTTTCTATCCCTATATTTTTTAGTTTATCTAACTCTTCTTTGGTATAATTTATTTGTTCTAATTCATAATATTTACTTATTAAGTCATTTTTTATACTACGGAATGGTATTCCTTTTTGACGACCTACCACCACAGTAGAAGTATCGCTTGCGTCTATTAGAGCTTTTTTGAAAGCATCTGGGACTAAACATTCTTCTGTTGCTAGAAACAATGTTCCTAATTGTACCCCTTGAGCTCCAAGAATAAATGCTGCTGCTATCCCTCGTCCATCTGCAATTCCCCCTGCTGCAATAACAGGTATATTTACTTCATCTACCACTTGCGGTATTAATGTTAATGTCGTAGTTTCTCCTACGTGACCACCTGATTCTGTACCTTCTGCAACTACTGCATCAACACCTAATTCTTCCATCTTTTTAGCAACTTTAACATTTGGTATTACTGCAACAACCTTAATTCCATGTTCTTTCAAAATTCGCATATAAGGTTTCGGCGTTCCTGCTCCTGTTGTTACAATTTTAATGTTTTCTTCTATTATAACTTCTATAAGCTCAGGTATGTTTTTGCTCATAAGCATTAAATTTACTGCGAATGGTTTATCTGTTAGTTGTTTTGTTAATTTTATTTCCTTTCTTAACTCTTCTGCATCTAGCCCTGCTGATGCCAAAATACCTAATGCTCCTGCATTCGATACAGCACTAACCAACTTATGATCTGCTATTTTCGTCATTCCTCCTTGTAACAATGGATATTTAATGTTGAATAAATCTTTTATTGATTTCATATTATCCCTCCTAATTATTCTTCTTCTATTATATCAATATTTACTTTTATTTTCAAAAATTTTTCTAATATTTTTTGTTTTTATTTCATGAAATATTTTTATACTTTTTCTTAGTTTTTGTGATTTTTTATTTTTTTAAATTGATTATTATGTTTATATGATTTTATGAAAAATAACGACTCAAAATTTCTATTTTAAATATTGTTTTGAGTCGTTACTTATTTTAATCTTTTATTATTTTATAATATACTTTCGAAGTAAGATAGTATACTGCTGCGTAAAATATTGAAAAAATAATAAATGTTGCTAACATAGCTATCATAAAGACAGATGTATTGCTTAATTGGAATAATTTTAATATTTTCTCTATAAATGGATAAGCCACTGTTACGTGTATTGCAGATACTATTAATGGAGCAAAAAATATCATTAATATTTGTGAACGTATTGAATTATTAATATCACGATCTTCTAGTCCTACTTTTTGCATTATTCCAAATCTTCCTTTGTCTTCATATCCTTCTGATATTTGCTTGTAATACATAATAACTACTTGTGTTACTATAAATACTAAACTTATTATTATTCCAATAAAGAAGAATGTACCGAACACATTATTTATTTCTTTTGCACCATCAAATTTGTTATCTACATAAGCAAACGATTTTGATGTTTCTTGTTTTTCGTGAAATTCGTCTACTACACTATTAACCAAATTAGATATACTAGTTATTTGAGCCTCTGTTATTTTTTTGTTATCTGCTATATTTATATTGAAAGCGTACATATATTCCATGTTTCCATATGCTTCCTTTTCTGGTCCAAAAACTTTCACTATTTCTTTTCGAATTTCATCTACAGCTTCTTTGTTTTTTACTACTACATAATAACTATCTGTAACATTTGCTGCAGAATTAGCTAATTCTGGAATATCATTTACTATTTTCTTAACATTAAATTTACTATCATTTATGTTAAATGTAGTAGGTTTCAATGTATTGCGATAATCCTTAAACAATATTTCATTACTTTCTAAACTTTCATTTTTATTATAATGCTTATTATAATCTTCTAAAGTCATAACTATAGCTGTTGCTGCTTTACTTAATTTCACTAGAGAAGTGTCTTTTGTGAATTTTATTCCATTCTCTTCTTTTAGTCCAGTAATAGGCAGATATTCGAATTCTAGTATATTTTTTTGTTTTATATTTTCTTTTGATATTTTTTCGTTTAGTATGCTTTTAAATAGCTCTTTATCACTTTCTGGAACATCTCCTGCTATTTGTTCATTTCCCGAAGGTACACTACTTCGAAAATTGTATACTATTTCTCGCGGATATACTGATTTTACTAAATCTTCTTTCCCGTAATATAGACTACTAGTTGTCCCTAATGTTACTAGAATCATTGTTGCTAAAATACATATATTAGCTAATCCTACTGCATTTCTTTTCATTCTAAACAACATACTAGATACACTAACAAAGTTTTTTGTTCTATAATAAAAATTCTTATTGTTTTTTAATATTTTTAAAACAAAAATGGTTACAGCTATAAATAATAAATATGTTCCTATTATTACTGCTAAAACCGCATAAAAGAAGTTTGATAATGCGCCTATTGGCGTTTTTATTGTTAATGCAGTATAATATCCATACCCTATTAATACTATACCTAAAATTACTAATATCCATCGTGCTTTAGGCTCTTTTTCGCCTGTGTTACTTTCTTTCAGCAATGAAATTATGTTTAATCTAGCTACACGAAACATAGTAGTTAAATATATTAACATATATATAAAGAAAAAATATCCAATTGTTACTAGAACGGCTACTATGTTTAATTGAAACCCTAATTTAACTTCTCCGTCTATTAATTTTATTAATGATAAGTATGCTAATTTATCTAAAATCACCCCTAAAAGTAAACCTAAAAAAACTGTGCTTATTGCTGTAAATACTGTTTCTACTGATAATAACCTTGATATTTGTCGTTTTGTCATACCTAAAACCGAATATAAACCGAATTCTTTAGTACGTTTTTTTGTTACAAAACTATATGTATAAAACATTAATATCGACGTAAATATAGCTACTATAACTATTCCGAATTGGAGCGTTTGTTGCGTCGCTGCTCCACCTCGTAATTTAGTTATTTCCGGATTAAAAGTCAAAGAAACCATTAAATAAAATAACGATATTACCAAAGTTGAAGATATAAAATACGGTAATGTCAACTGTTTATTTGTCTTTATATTTTTTAAAGCAAAATTTCTATAAAATCTACTAAACATTACTTTCACCTGCCTGAATTAATGTTAATGAATCTGTGATTTTTTGATACATTTCATTTGTAGTACTATTACCTTTATGAATTTCGTGGAAAACTACTCCGTCTTTTATAAACAGAACTCTTTTAGCTCTACTTGCGGTTTTGACCGAGTGAGTAACCATTATAATTGTATGCCCCGCTCGATTAATATTATCAAAAACATCTAATAATTGATCTGTTGATTTTGAATCTAATGCTCCTGTCGGCTCATCGGCTAAAATTAAAGATGGATTTGTTATTATTGCTCGTGCTACAGCTACTCTTTGTTTTTGACCTCCTGAAATTTGATAAGGATATTTTTCTAGTAAATTTCCTATTCCTAGTGGTTTTGCTATTTCTTCTGTTTTTCTATATATTTCTTTAGCATTTTTATTCGCTAGTACTAAAGGCAGTGAAATATTGTCCCTTACATTAAAATTATCTAGTAGACTAAAATCTTGAAAAACAAACCCTAGATTATTTCTTCTAAATGTTGCCAAATCTTTATCTTTTAAATTATCTAATTTTATTCCTTTTAAAGTAACTTCTCCGCTAGTAGCCTTATCAAATGTTGCTAATATATTTAATAACGTTGTTTTCCCGCTACCACTTTCCCCCATAATTGCTACATATTCTTCTTCTGCAACAGAAAAATTTACATTTTTTAACGCTTCTGTACTGTTACCTCCAAATTTATTTGTATAAACTTTTTTTAAATTTTTTACTTCTAATAACATAATTATCTCCTTACTTATTTTTTAGAAACGTTCCTTGTTGTACTTCTATTTTATATCGTTTTTTTTTCATAAACCATAACTTTATCTTACAATTAATAAAATAACCTTACATTTTTGTAAGGTTATTTCTTTTTATTTGTAATAAACAAAACTCCTTTTATTTTTATATTATTGCTTCGAATTATACAACTTAACTACTTATTTACTGTTTAAATACTTGTTTATATAAACATATAATTGCATTGTTTATTATATATGCAAACTATAAGTATTACACTATTTAAATTACATTTCACTCATAATACTGTCACTATGAATAATGTATATATTTATAACAAATTATATAGTTGTATGTATAAACTTTTTTATGTTTCACGAGAAACACTATTTTTTTCTAATATCAAACAAAGAACATTTACAAGTAATTTATTTATTTCTTTGGCGTTTTTATTAATATAAAAAGTATAGCTGGATAATAAATGTAGTGGTTGATGAAAATTAACAACCGAATATTTTTCAAGTTAAATTAATTAGTCTGTTGAAGTGGTTGTCCTCACGTAAGAAAATTTTTCACCTCATTTGAATAAAAGCAAAAAATATAAGCTAGATAACCACTTATTTTAATGGTTACCTAACTTTATTCTAAAATGAAATATATTTTATAGAACCCACGATTTGTCCTAGTTATCTACTCTTTTTACAACACTTCTTTTATCGAAAATTATTTCAACTTTTGTTCCATTGTTTATTTCCGAGGAAATATGAATTGCTTGTCCTAATTTATCTAGTGCTTTTTTTGTTAAATATAACCCTAGACCACTAGATTTTCTATTTCTTCTTCCATTGAAACCTGTAAATCCTTTTTCAAAAATTCTCGGTAAATTATCTTTTTTTATTCCTATACCTCTATCTTCAATAGTAAGAGCATTCTCTGTTAATTCTATTTTTATTTTACCATTATTTTTGCTATACTTTAAAGCATTACTTAATATTTGTTCTATACAAAACTCTAACCATTTTTTATCAGAAATTATTATTACATCTGTTTTTTCGTATTCTAATGTTATTTTTTTCTCTATAAATATCGTAGAATATTTTTTTAGAACCGTTTTTATTATTTCATCTATTTTTAATTTTTCTGCAACAAAGTCATTATATTCACTATCTAAACGTAAATAACTCAGTACCATTTCTACATATTGTTCGATTTTAAATAACTCTACTTCTAACTGTCGCTTATTTTCTATTTCACTATTTTCCACTAAAAAATTTAAAGCTGCAATAGGTGTTTTTATTTGATGAACCCACATTGTATAGTAATCTATTATTTCTTCTTGTTCTTTTTTGTTTGAGTCAATTATTTTTGTATTTTCTTTTTGTAATAAATTTATTATTTGTTTGTACTTCGATATTATTATGTCATTTTGTTTGTCTATTTTATTAATATCTATCCCGCCATTATTAATATAATATTGTATTTGGTTATATCTTTTTTTATACTTTATATAATCAAAACTAAAATAAATAATTACTATCGCTATACTTAGTCCACCTGGATATAAAATTATTTCTTTTTCTATTTCATACAAATAAAAAGGAATGCCTATCATAATAGCAAAAACTATACATATAGTTGCCAGTAACGATAAATTTCTTCTAAGATAACTTGTTATAATCATTATACTAAATAACCTCGTCCTTTTTTTGTTACTATAAAATCTTCTATTCCTATTTGTTCAAGTTTTTTTCTTAACCTATTTACATTTACTGATAATGTGTTCTCATCTACAAAATGATCACTTTCCCATAACGAACGCATTAATTCATCTCTTGTTACGATAGTATCTCTATGTTCCAATAATAAATACAAAATTTTACTCTCATTTTTTGTTAATTCTATTACATTTTCTTGATATTTGACTGTATCTTTCAAACTATCAAAAATTACGTCTTTATGTACTATTAAATTATTTTCACTATTAAAATTATAAACTCTACGTAGTATAGCATCTATTTTTGCTTTTAAAACTACTAACTTAAATGGTTTTGCAATAAAATCGTCTGCTCCTACCGTTACCGCCATAACTATATTCATATCGTCACCAGCAGAAGAAATAAAAATAATAGGTGTTTTTGCTATTTTTCTTATTTCTTCACAATAATAATACCCATCATAAAAAGGCAAATTTATATCCATTAACACTAGGTCTGGTTGAAATTTTATAAAATCAGAAACTACCTTTTCGAAATTTTCTATTATCTTTACTTCAAAACTCCATTTTTCTAAATAATCTGCTATATTTTGAGCAATTACACTGTCATCTTCTACAATTAATATTTTGTACATAAATTACTCCTTTCTCCGATTATATAAATTATAACACAAATTTACTATAATACTATTTTTATAAATAAAAAAAATCGAGTTCACTTAACTCTCGATTTTTCTAGTATTTTCATATATTACAAATTTATATTTAATTCTACTGGACAATGATCACTTCCTAATATTTCAGTCAAAATTTTTGCAGTTGTAATTCTTTCTTTTAAATCTTCACTCACTAAAAAATAATCTATTCTCCAACCTGCATTGTTTTTTCTCGCATTAAAACGATAACTCCACCAACTATAAGCTCCTTCTAAAGTTGGATATAAATATCGAAAAGTGTCTATAAAACCACTTTCTAATAAACTCGTAAATTTGTTTCGCTCTTCAACGGTAAATCCTGCATTCTTTGTATTATTTTTAGGATTTTTTAAGTCTATTTCTGTATGTGCAACATTTAAATCTCCACAAATTATTACAGATTTTTTTTGTTTTAAATTATTTACATATTCACGAAAAACGTCATCCCATTCCATTCTATAAGATAATCTTTTAAGTTCACTTCCTGAGTTTGGAGTATATACAGTAATAACAAAATATGTTTCGTACTCCAATGTTATTACTCGACCTTCTGTATCGTATTCTTCTATTCCTATTCCATAGGTTACGTTTATAGGTTTGTTTTTAGTATAGATTGCTGTTCCTGAATATCCTTTTCTTTCTGCATAATTAAAATAACTATAATAACCATCAAATTGTAAATCTAACTGTCCTTGTTGCATTTTTGTTTCCTGTAAACAAAAAATATCTGCATCTATATTTTTAAAATCTTCTACAAAATTTTTCCCTACTATTGCTCTAAGACCATTAACATTAAAACTTATTAATTTCATGTTTTCTCCTTGTTTCACGTGTAACATATTTTATTTTAATACTTTTATTTTACCATATTATAATATTCATTTTTTTTCTAATTCCTTAAAAAAATTTCCAATGTTTATATCCTCAGAAAGTTAAATAATTTCTAAAAATTTGTTAAGATAAATTTTTATGGTGATTTTTTTCTAGTAAGTTATTTAATAATACTTACATTTAATAAAAAAACTCCCTTGTAAAAATTTTAATTAGACGTTGTTAATTAATTGTTTGAAAATTTCTGTTTATCTAATATTTTTTAATTTCTCTTCAAAATTTAGTTTTCTCTATTTTTTCTTTTAACAACCTAACTATACTGTTTTATGTGCTTTTACTTTTTATTTAAAGTATCCCGTTTTTTACTTACCTAAACAGAACCTGCTGAATAGCTCATTTATTAGTTCTTCACTCGTATCTTCCCCTATAACTTCTCCTAGTAAATTAAATGTTGTTGTATAGTCTATTAAAACCATATCTACCTCTAACCCTTGTTCTGCCGCATTTATAGCATCATTTAAACTTGTTAACGCTCTTGTTATTAAGTTAATTTGTCTTGTGTTTGATAAATAAGTAGCATCTTTTGGTTTTGCTTTTCCATCAAAAAACATTTCTCTTATATTTTTTTCTAAACTTTCTATTCCTTCGTATGTAGTCATAGAAGTCTTAATAATAGGGTGATTGTATGAAATTTTTCTTACTTCGTCTATGTCTATTTTTGTTTCTAAATCTAGTTTGTTTAGAATTACTATTGTTTGTTTATTTTCTGTAAGTTTTATTAATTCTTTATCTTTTTCTGTTAATTCTTCACTACTATTTAATAAAAATAATATTAAATCGGCTTGTTCTAATGCTTTTTTACTACGTTCAACTCCTATTTGTTCTACTATGTCATCCGTTTCTCTTATTCCTGCTGTATCTATTAATTTTATAGGTACTCCCTTTATGTTTACGTACTCTTCTAATACATCTCTCGTAGTCCCAGCAATATCTGTTACTATTGCTTTATTTTCTTGTAATAGATTGTTAAGTAACGAGCTTTTTCCTACATTTGGACGTCCTATAATAGCTGTATTTAATCCATCTTTTATAATTTTTCCTTGTTTTGATGTCTCTAATAAATTTTCTAAATCTCTTTTAATAGTTACTGATTTTTTTAAAATTGTACTCGTCGTTTCTATTTCTAAATCATCGTATTCTGGGTAGTCTATATTTACTTCTACTACTGCTAAAATATCCAAAATTTCTGCTCGTAATCTCTTTATTAAGTTTGATAATCTTCCTTGCATTTGGTTATTTGCTAATAGGCTTGCTTCATCAGTTTTACTTTTTATAAAATCTATTACTGCCTCCGCTTGTGATAAGTCTATACGACCATTAAGAAAAGCTCTTTTTGTAAATTCTCCTGGTTCTGCTATTCTTGCGCCGTTATCCAAACAAAGACTTAATATTTTTTGAATAGTTCTTATTCCTCCGTGACAGTTTATTTCTACTATATCTTCACAAGTATATGTTCTTGGAGAAGCCATTTTTACTACCATAATTTCTTCAATTTTTTCTTTTGTTTTTGGATCTACAACATGACCGTAGTTTATTGTGTGACTATCTACGCTTTTTAAAGTTTTATTTTTTGGTAATTTTATTATTTTGTCTGCTATATCGAATGCTTCTTTCCCACTTAATCTAACAATTCCTATAGCTCCTTCTCCTAACGCTGTAGATATAGCTGCTATTGTTTCACTCATATTTTTTCTCTCTTTCTCATTTTTAATAAAAAACGGAACTAGGTTAGGGGATATACATCTTCCTAGAACTCCAGTTCCTTTTATTTTATTATATTTATGCTATTTTGTCTTTTATTTTTATCCTAGCTAGTTTTATCGTATAAATCTAACTCTTGTAAAATTTCTTCCATTTCTTCTATAGAAAATTCTTTCGGTAAAAATGCTTTAGCTCCATTTTTTATCGCTTGTTTTTTATATATTGGCACATGACCTACACTGCTGCATATTATTATTTTAGAACTAGAATCATATGATGTTATTTCTTTTGTAGCATCAAGTCCATCCATAATAGGCATACAAATATCCATTAATACATATGTTGGATTTTCTTTTTTATAAAGTTCCACACCCTGTTTTCCGTTAAATGCCAATATAACTTCTAATCCTAGACTATTTGCAAGTTGTTTTGCTCTCTCATAATAATACGGACTATCTTCTACAATTAATATTTTTTTCATATTAATCTCCTATTTTGCTGTAATAACTAAATAGCGATAAGGTTCTTTTCCATGCGATTCTGTTTCTACATTTTGAATATCACTAAGAGCGTTATGTATTATTTTTCTTTCTGAACTTGTCATAGGTTCTAATTGTACTGGTTGTCCAAGTTTTTTAGATTTTTTTGCCATGTTTAATGCTAACTCTTCTAACGTTTCTTTTCTACTATCACGATATTCATCACAATCTACATTAATACGATAATAATGTTTAGTGAATTTTTTAGCATAATTATTTGCCAAAACTTGTAAGCTATTTAAGGTGTTTCCTCTTTTTCCTATTAGTAAACTTGTATTATCTACATTCGTTATTCTCAATGTATAATTTTTATTTCCTTCTTCTTCAAATTGCAAAATTGCTGTATCAAATCCCATAGAATGAACTATTTTTGTCATATACTTAGTTATACTTTCTTTATTTGCAACTATTCTATCTTCTTTTTTTTCTACTTTTTCTTTGTTTTGTTTTTCTTTTACAACTGGTGCACTTTCTTCAACTATCTTTTCTTTTTGTATCGCTTCTTCCACTACATTTTTTTCTGTTTTAAAGTCTACTATTTTTTTGTATTCATTATCTAGTGGTGTTAATGAAACTCGTGCTTCTTTCTTAAAAAGACCAAATAAACCTGAACTTCCTGCTTCTTCTACTTCAATTTTTACTTGTTCTTCCTTTAATTTTAAATCTTCTAAACCTTTTTTTATAGCTTCATCTACATTTTGTGCTACATATACGTATTTTTCCATTATTTACGCCTCTTCTCTTTATATAATTTTGTTTTTATTAAAATATGATTTATAGAATTACTAAATTGATCAAAATCTATTCCTACAGCTCCTTGACGAACTATAATAATAATATCATAAGATTTAATTAAATCTTTCTTTTTATTAAAATTTTCACGAACATATCTTTTTAGTTTGTTTCTTTCATGAGCTTTTCCTAATTTTTTGCTCACTGATATTCCTAAACGCATATGATTTTCATTATTTTTACTATAATAAATTACAAACTGCCTATTTGCAAAAGATTTTTTTTCTTTTATTATACGATCAAATTCAGTACTTTTTTTTACTCGATATTCTTTTTTCATTTTAAAACCTTTCTATGTAGTATATTTTAACAGTTTATATTTTTTTTTACAACTATCTTATTAAAATATTCATGAAAAAAGAGATCTAAAATTTTTAATTCTAGATCTCTATATTATTTATTTAAACTATTATGCTGATAGAACTTTTCTTCCTTTAGCTCTACGTCTAGCTAATACTTTACGTCCGTTTTTAGTACTCATACGAGCTCTAAATCCGTGAACTTTTGAATGTTTTCTTTTATTTGGTTGATACGTACGTTTCATTTTAGTCCTCCTCGAGTAGTATTTTTTATAAAGATAGATGTAATAACTATAAAATATTATCACAATATTATAAAAAATGCAAGACTTTAAGCTAATTTTCCCTCTTTTTCACAAAAATTTTTTCTTCGTATATTGTAAATATGACATTCCCAACAAACAATAAAAAAACTTAAATATTCTATAATTATCAATGACCAAAGTATAATAAATTATCTTTAATAGTTAATTATAGTATAAATTGAAAATGTATTAATATACTTCTATATTTTCTACTATTTCTTTTAAAAAAAGAAAATTACAAAGTATTATTTGTGGAAAAATATAAGTTTTCTTTTGAAAACTTATTAAAAAGCTTCACTTACAATTAAAATTTTCCACATTTTTAACACAGTTTTCCACAAAAACAAAAACTTCTAACATTTTAGTTTTCCACAGCTTTTTAAAATTTGTTAAAAACTTCTTTTTCTTTTATATATATGTCTTTTATGTGTTATATTTCTTGTGGAAAATTTATTTGAATACTAATTTTTTCTTTTTAATATTCTAGTTTTCCACAGAATTTTTATCTTTATTTTTTTAGTTATTAACATTTTTCAAAAAAATATTAACAACTTGTGGAAAAACTTTTTTTATGTTATTATTTTTATAGACTTTTTGGAGGTGACTTTATGAGTAATGCTAATTTTCTTTGGGAAAATATTTTAAAGCATTTTAAAGAAAATGAAATAGTTAATGAAGATGTTCTTAATACTTGGTTTTTAAATAGTTCTATTGATAATGTTGATTTTAAAAATCTTACTGTTTCTATCGTTAGTTCTAATTCTCTTATTTCTAATTATTTAGAAAACTTTTTTGACAATGAAATAAAAAATGCCTTAAAAAATAATACCGGGCTTAATTTTGTCGTTTTTTATGATTATGTTGATAACAACAATAACTTTATTGAAGATAAAAGAAAGAAAGAATCCGATTCTATTTCTTCTGAACAATTAATACTGAACAATTTTTTAGCTAAAGATAAGCCTTCTGGAGCTCAAAATTTTTATCAAAAACAATCTTTTTCTTTAGATGATTATAAAGCTCCTGAACCGAAAATAACTTCTACATCAAAACACAATCCTTCGCTAAATAAAAATTTTACTTTTGAAAATTTTATTGTAGGTGAAGGTAACCAATATGCTCATAATATTGCACATACAGTAGCTATGTATCCTGGACAATATAACCCTGTATTTATTTATGGTGGAGTTGGATTAGGAAAAACACACTTATTACACGCTATTGGTAATGAATTAGAAAAAGAACATCCTGAATTTAAAATTGAATGTGTTACGTCTGAACAATTTTTAACGGATTTTATGCGTCTTATTAACACTGGTGGTAATACTCAAGATACAAAAATTAATGAAGCTTTCCAAAAAAAATATCGACAAGTTGATGCTTTATTAATAGATGATATTCAATTTTTAGTTGGTAAAAATGAAACACAAAATGCATTTTTCCATACTTTTAATGATTTACAATTAAATAACAAACAAATTGTTCTTATAAGCGATAGATCTCCTTCACAACTAGATGAATTAGAAGATAGATTAGTTTCTAGATTTGAATCAGGTATTACTGCTGATATTACCCCACCAGGATACGAAACAATAACTGCTATTCTTAAACTAAAATGTAAAGAAGTTAATTTAGAATTAGACGAAGCAGTTATGAGTTTTATTGCAGGTAATATTCATCAAAATACAAATAGAAATATTAGAGAATTAGAAGGTATAGTAAAAGAATTAAAATTCCTTACAAAACCTAACGAAAAGCCGAATCTAACAACAGCCGAATCTATCGTAAAAAAACGTGTTAATATTATTAAGAAAAAAATAGACCCTACTAAAATCATTAATGTAGTTTCTGAACATTACAATGTTTCTGTTAGTGATCTTCTTTCTGCTAAAAGAAGTAAAGATATAGTTAACGCTCGTATGATGGCTATATATTTATGTCGTGATTTAACTGAACTTTCTTTACCAGCAATAGGCAAAAGTTTTAATAAAGATCACTCAACTATTTTTTATGCAATATCTAAAATTTCTGAAACAAAAACTGAAGACAGTTCTTTAGCAGATGATATAGAAGTTTTAAAAAATAAACTTAACAACTAACAACTTTTTAATTTTTTTTAAAAAGTTTTTCCACAAGTTAGTTTTCAACAGGGAAATATATTTTATTTACTTTTCCACAGTTTATACACCCCTTATTATTATTATTATTAAAATATTATATATATATTATTAGGAGAAAACATGAAATTTACAATAATAAAAAATAAATTTTTAGATGGATTAAATATAGTTTCAAAAGCTATTTCACCTACACCTGTTTTTGAAGTATTAAAAGGAATAAAAATAGAACTAAAAAATGATAAAATGTTACTTACAGGAAGTGATTCATTAGTTTCTATGGAATACTATATTAATACAGTAGAAGAAGATAAAGAAATTATTACTATAGAACAAGAAGGTGAAGCAGTTATTTCGGCAAGATATATTTTGGATATAATAAGAAAAGCACCTACAGATATAATAGAAATAGAAACAAAAGATCAAACTATAAAAATAAAATCAGGAAAAAGTGAATATAATATACAAGGTTATGATGTTAATGATTATCCTGAAATGCCTTATGTATCTAAAGAAAACAAAATAACATTAAATTCTAAAATTTTTAATGCTATAATAAAAGAAACTATTTTTTGTACAGCTATTAATGATCAAAGACCTGTATTAGAAGGTGTAAATTTAATTTTAGAAAAAGGTTATTTGACAGCAATAGCAACAGATTCACATAGATTAAGTAAAAGAAGATTACATTTACAAAATAATGAAGATAACAAAGAATTTAATTTAATTATCCCTAGAAAAGCATTACAGTCTATTCAGAAAATAATAGAAAATAGTGAAAAAGACTTAGATATTTTCTTTGAAAATAATAGAGTAGTATTTGTTTATGAAAATATAGTTTATACTGTTCTATTGATAAGTGGAAAATATCCAAATACAGAGAAATTAGTTCCTTCTATTTTTGAATGTAAATTTACAGCTAACAGCAAAATTTTGTATAATGCAGTAGATAGAGTATCTTTAGTAAGTAGAGATGAGAAAAATGATATTATTAAATTAAATATAGATGAAAATATAGTAAATTTAACATCATATTCTAAGGAATTAGGAACAGCTGAAGAAGAAATTATAGCAGAAACTTCAAGTGAAGTAGGAAAATTTGAAATTGCTGTATCTGCTAAATTTTTAAAAGAAGCAATTTCTGCAGTAAATTCAGAAGAAGTTATAATTAAATTTTCTGGAGAACTTACAGCCTTTATAATGCAACCTAGCGATTATCATAGAGATATTATTCAAGTATTATTACCTGTAAGAACTTATTAATTAGGAAAGAATGAAGAATAAAAAGGGTAGAATAAAATTATAGTAGTACAAAATAATTCTACTCTTTTTTCTATGAAATAAGAAATGAGGTCAAAATATGAATTATAAAAAAAGTGGAGCATTAATTTTAATAGGAATAGTTTTATTAGGTTCCATATTAAGAACTCCTATAACAGGAATAGGAGCTATAATAGGAATAGTAAAAGAAACTTTATCAATAAATAATACATTAGCAGGATTTATAACAACAATTCCACTAATAGCATTTGCTATATTAAGTCCCGTAGTTACAAAAATATCTAACAAAAATGGTTTAGAAAAAACTTTATTTTATTCAACTATAGTAATAACTATAGGGTTAGCACTAAGATTTTATATAAATACAACAGTATTTTTTGTTTCAACTTTTATAATAGGAATTGGTATAGCAATAGGTAACGTACTTTTACCTGCTGTTACAAAAAAATATTTTGCTGACAATTTAGGAGTTATGACAGGTATATATACAGTAACTATGACAGTTACAGCTTCATTTGCAGCAGCAGTAAGTTATCCTCTAGCTACTTCTAATTTAATAGGTAAAAATTTTAGGTTAGGATTAGCATTAAATATTTGGATAATAATAGGAATACTTTGTATAATTACA
>CAMEOL010000001.1 GCA_945929765.1 uncultured Gemella sp. | reverse complement strand
AACAATTATAAAAAATTACCAAATTAATTAACTACAAAATAAAAAAAGACGACCCCTTAGTCGTCTTTCTTAATATTTTTAATTATATATGAATTTACAACAAATATAATCACATCTATATCCATTAACATACAAATATCTTCTATTTAATTTTATTATTATAGATATTCTTAACAAATCTATTTATTAAATATACCGTCTATGTTTAATATATTGATGACCTTTCACTAACAGATATATGTTTATATATGTTACTGCTATACGATGCCCCTAGATTAAGAGAAGCACCCTGACCTACCCCTATATTTAAACCTCCACTTACACTTGTAGCACCATTATCGTGTAGATTTCCTTCTACATCATAATATATTACAGTATTACTCTCTAGGTTAGTGTATACAACACCTACAAATGATTTATTCGAATGCTTTACACTTACATTCAACACTTTATGAATGGCATAATAATTACCCCAACCATCTCCTTGTGTATAAAATTCTATTTTAGCTCCATGTTGAAGATTTTTTGCAATAGTTCTATACTTATATGCTACCATAGATTCTATTTTCGACTTGAAAAGTTCACTCTCTGCTTGGTCGTAACTAATATTATGATTTTCAGCATAATATTTTATTAATTCTCCTCTTGTCATTTCTGGCCCAATAATTGTATCTTTAGCTTCGTCTACTTCATTAAAGTTTAATCCATCAGCCCTAGCTACATTATCATTATGAACGACCACCCCAGAAATAGGCGCAACTACTAAACTAGCAATCAAAAAAGTACTAGTGAATTTTTTATAACTCTTCATAGTTACAACACCCCTTTATTGTTTATTTAATTTTATAAATAATATACGCACATTATGTTATCTACAACTATATAATAACATTGAAAACATTAAAAAACAAGGAAAAACAAGAATGAAAAGCACCTAGAAATATCGCAAAACAGAAAGATATTTTGCAAAAAAACAAAACAAAATAGAAACAGCGTCATTGTTCATTAAAAAAATAAATTAAACAATATAATACAACGAAACAAAGATAACTATAATAGACAAAAATTAAATCTCTGCTCAGTGAAATTTTTAAAACAACTAAACCTATATACTCTCAACATAAAACAAAAATATAAGTATAAAAACTAAAAAAACAACAACAAAGAAATACACTCTATGCTAATTTTTAGAAATACGATGAAATTAAATGAACTACAAAACAAAGCAACGAGAAAAGTCATCACAAATATTAAATAGACAGTATTAAATTGTCACATATAAAAATACGAAGCTCCTAGTAGAAGTAACTTACGACATATCACATTATTTTAGCTAATAGTCTTATAATCAATTACTTTTCTACTAGAAACTTCCGTGTTTTTCACATATATTTTTTACATCTATCTTTCGCTTAATTTATAAACAATCTATTTATTAGCAAAATACTCCCTAACTATCGGAGCAACTTTTGTACCAAATAACTCTATTGCTTTTAACGTATCTTCATGTGGAATTGAACCTAACGGTAAGTGTAACATAAATCTATCAAGATTTAATTCTTCTATCATTTTTATTAATTTTGCTGCAACGACTTCAGGAGATCCTACAAACATAGCTCCCCCATCACCTACAGAGTTCAAATATTGCTCAAACGTTAATTCTCTCCAGTGAGGTCTATCTTTCGAAATACTATCCACTAAATATTTAGTAGGATAAAAATATTTTTTAACAGCTTCTTCTGTATCTTCAGCAACAAATCCCCAAGAATGAGCAGCAATTTTTAGATCTTCTTTTTTATGACCGAACTGCTCTCCAACTTTTCTGTACAACTCCGTTAATCTCTTAAAAGCTAACGGATTGCCTCCTATGATAGCATATACTATCGGTAATCCTTTACTCGCTATTCTTACTGTAGACTCCATATTACCTCCAGTTGCCACCCAAATCGGCAAATCTTCTTGTTGAGCACGAGGATAAACACCTCTATTGTTTACAGTCGGTGTATGACGTCCACTCCAAGTTAATTTTTCGTTATTTTTAATTTCTAACAACATATTCATTTTTTCTTCAAATAGCTCTTCGTAATCTTGCATATTGTAGCCAAATAGCGGGAAAGCTTCTGTGAACGAACCACGCCCTAGCATAATCTCTGCACGACCATTAGATAACGCATCTACAGTTGCAAAATTTTGATACACTCTTATAGGATCATTCGTAGAAATATTTGTAGTTGCACTAGACAGTTTTATATGTTTCGTATTTACAGCTCCAGCAGCCAAAACAACCTCAGGCGCAGATACTGCAAAGTCTTCACGATGATGTTCTCCTATAGCATAAACATCAAGACCAACTTTATCAGCTAGTTCTATTTCTTCTATCATATTTCTTATTCTTTCGTGATGAGCAAGAACTTCTCCTGTCCCTTCCATAGGTGTAGTTTCTCCAAATGTACTAATACCCAATTCTATAAATTTCATTGTAAAAACCTCTTTTCTTTTTTAAATTATTACTAATTAGTAATAATATTATAAACTACTTTTTTTGATATTGCAATACTTTTGTTTTATTTATTAACATCAAAGAAAAAACACCTATGTAGCTATAAAAGCTCATAGGTGCGACTACATATTAATTCTGAAATCAAGGATACACGACACATGCAGATAGCTTATAAACAAGTTGTATAATAAATACGGGGCATAAAAAAATCCATACACCCATATTTGACATAGAACCTATAACATATCGACTAAAATCCTTTATGGTGTTCCAAAAATTCTAATTCTTCTTTTGTCGACTCTCTACCTAAGACAGCATTTCTATGCGGATAACGCCCAAAACGGTCTATTATTTCTTTATGTTGTAATTCAAAATTATAATTATTTTCCATTCCCGATTCTGAAAATAACTTAACAGCATATTCATGAATCAATTTAGACTCGCTATGCATAAAAGGCAAGTATAGAAACGCTCTTTCTTGTACTGTTAAAGACATTAAATCAGCTGATTTAAGAGCTTCTTGAGCTAAAACTAAAGCTACCGTATCATTAGCAAATGCCAATGGGCTATTTCTATATATATTTCTTGAAAATTGATCCAAAACTATTATTTCTGCAAGACGACCTCTAACAGTACTACGCCAAGAAGCCAACTCTCCTCTTGTAGCCTGTTCATGAACATCACCAAAACGCTCTATTATTAATTTATCGAAATCATCTGACCTTTTGAACCATAAACCTTTATCCACTTCTTCAAACCAAAAATTTAAAACTTTTTCCATAACAATTACCCTTTCTAGCTTTACTACTAAATTTTAGACAATACTTCTAAAAGAACGTCTTTAATTATATTAAACAATTATAACACAACTGCTGTTACAAATTAAAATACTAATGTAAAAATAAATGTGCCCAACCTCTTAAGAAGCTACCTATATAACCATAAAAATATATAAAACTATCGCCGTGTCTTCTACCTTACAAATAGGACTGTTTTTTTATATACGGTGGTTAATATTATTCCACAACAGCAAACACGCCAACAAACTAATTAATTTAACTTTACATAAAAAATTATTCGGTTGTTTATTTTATCACCAACCGAATTCATTATATAACCCAAAATAGTAAAAGTAGCCCGAAAATAAAATTCTTAAAAATCACAATTTCCGAGCCACTTATTATTTATTTTAATTAAAATAGCAGTATATATAGATAGTGAGCAATTATCCCCGCACACAACCCTCCTATAGTGTGTGAAATAATAGCTTTCGAAGATAATTGACGCACTCCTAATGCATCCATCATACCGATATGCGTACTTAAATAACCACTCCAGCACATACCCATAGCAGTAAATACGGCAATATCATTCCCCCCTATAAGTCCTCTTTCTAAGAAACTTGGAACTAATGACATAGCACCACCTACAGCTCCAAGAGAAGTAATAGGGAACGCAACCGCTTCTGGCGAACTAAATCCGAATAATGGATTTAATATAAATGATAATTTATCTCCTAACCATGGTAAAAATGCGACACCTTCATAAGCAGCTCCAGTATATCCTCCGTCTGGAGCTCCAAAAGTTATCATCATAACCATAGTACAAACAATTAATACCCCAGGAATAATCGCAAGTCCTAGCTCAACACCTACTTTACCTCCTTCAAGCAAAGTATCTAGAACACGTTGGAACAAATTACCTTCTCTAACTTCACGCTGATTCATAAAATAATCGTCTTTTGTAGACTCTTTATCGTACCATTCATCAGATTCAGCTCCGTAGAACTTCTTAGTTTGGCGTAACATTAGACGAACACTTATAATACTTCCTATAATAGCTCCAACATTACCTATAAGAGCCGCTTTCCAGAAGTCTGCTCCTTGCGTCATCATAAACATAGTAACAACTAATCCCATCCCAAAGGCAGTACCTAAGTTACATAAAGCAGGTACTTGATATTTTTTAAAATATACTACAAATTTCTTATCTTTAGCAAATGGAATAATAGCCGGATTATCCGATAAGTATGTAGCCAACGCTCCAGTAATACTTGCTCCAGGAAGCCCCCAAAACGGCTTCATTAATGGTGCAAAAATTTTATTCAAGAGAGCAATCACTCCAAATTCTGATAACAATGCACTTAACGCCCCCGTTACTACAGCCATCGCCATAATAAAGAATACTGTGTTAAGAAGTAAGTCGTGAGCTGTCGCCATCATAGTTTTGAACATAAATGCTACACCCATCTTATTAGCAATCAACCCAAATATTACAATAATTACTCCTAAAAACACAAATGTCTCTGTACTTATCGCCTTTTTCGTCCGTATATCATTTTTCATAATGTTTTCTCCTTTATTTTATAATTAATATACTACAGATGATAACTATATTATATCACGTATTTTTGTTTTTTTCAATATGAAAAAATATTATAACCTTATTGGCAATATTGGGAAAAACCGCTAACAAATAATAAATTGTTGTTTTTTTTATAAAAATATTGATGTATTTATCTTTCGGTTAGAGAGGTATTGAAAAAAGATACTCATACAGAGTATCTTTTTTATTTTATTTCTTATAATCGTCAATCACTTTAATTAATAAAGTTAAATTATCCGCTATTTTTCCGAGAGTTTTGTCTAATTTAACAAGAAAAAATACCGCAACAAATATAGGAAATCCAACCGTATTAATAAAATTAATTATATCCATAACCTTTATAGAGACCTAACTGAAAGTATAATCTAAAGCGTGAAATTTATATTAACACAACATCTTAAGGAGAAAATACTTATGTTCGATTTTTATAGTCGAAATTTTATATGTTTATATTAATCTCACATTTAACTTTTCTAACACCCTTCAGAATTATCCCCCCCTCCGAAATTATTCTAAAACATTTTCTTCTCTTGTTACATACGCAACTTTCTTCACAGATTTCAAAATTCTTTTCGAATTATTTAAAATCCCCGTTTCTATAATTTTATTAGCTATAGGAACTATAACTTCCTTAGCTAATTCAGATTTTGGTTTTCTTATTTCTAATTGATAACTTTTCTTATCTTCTGTTGAAAATGTGATAACTAATGTTTTTTCCATATTAATATCCTCCTAATTATATAGTTTCCACTGTAGTAAAGATAGTTTCCGAAATATTGTCTTCATACAAAGTAGCTAACATACTTCCTACTTCTTTAGCTTCTTCTTTTGTAGTTTCGTTTGCAATCTCAAAACTATAACCTTTTACCACTTCTTTGCCTTTTTCTTCTACTGTGTAGTTTAATTTTAATTTTTTTTGTTTTACTACCATAATTATTACCTCTTTATTTCTTATTTATTTTTGTCTTTGGCCTCTGACATTATATATATCGAAAATTTTTCTGATTTTTCCATTTTTTCTAAAAAAAAATTTTTTGTTCTAAAAAATGACAAAAATGTATGTTATAATTAATGATAGTTAATAAAAAGAAAGGAGTATAATAAATGCTAGCAAATTATTTGACAAACTTTAGCCTTTTTCAAATCGGTATATCCTTATTAGATATTTTACTAGTTTGGTTCCTAGTGTACGCAGCACTAAAACTACTAATAGGCACTCGTGGTTTACAACTAGTTAAAGGTATTTTTATAATAGTTTTATTAAAAATAACATTTAATTTAGTAGGATTCAAAACTATGAGTTACATAATAGACCAACTTGTTACGTGGGGAGTTCTAGCAATTATTATTATATTCCAACCAGAAATACGTCGTACACTGGAGCATTTAGGACGCTTTGATATTTCTACAATTTTCTCTAACAAAAACAACAATAAAGATAAAGTTAAAGAAAAAGTTATCGACAATATAGTTACATCCGCACGCCACATGGCTCGCAGGCGTATAGGAGCACTAATAGTTTTAGAAAACAATACAGGTCTAGATGAGTATGCAGAAAGTGGAATAAAATTAAATTCAAATATAAGTTCCGAGTTACTTATTAACTTATTCATACCTAACACACCTTTACATGACGGTGCAGTTATTTTGGATAAAGAAAAAATAAAATCAGCCAGCTGTATGTTACCACTAACTGATAGTCGAACAATAGAGAGCAAATACGGAACTAGACATAGAGCGGCTATAGGGTTGTCTGAAATTACAGATGCAATAGTTATTGTAGTATCAGAAGAAACAGGTCTGATTTCTATCGGACATAACGGCAATTTACTAACCGACTTCAACGACGAAAAACTACGTCAATACTTAAATGCAAACTGGCTACACAACTCACCTACTCTAGGAGGATTAATCAATGAAAAATAATACTTCATATTTAAAACTTCTATCCCTTTTAATAGCTGTACTATTATTCTTCTCGGTGAACGATAATTTAACTTCTATCATAAACCCTAAGGACAATTCGAACCATACTACAACTTGGATTAGACAGGTTCCACTTGAAGTTACATATGACAAAGATAAATATTACGTTCTCGGAGTTCCTGATACAGTTGACGTAAAAATTACAGGACCTGTCGCTAAAATTCAAAAAGAAAATGTAGATAGAAAATTCAAAGCAAAACTTAACTTAACAAATATCGAACTCGGAGATGACCAAAAAATAAAAGTAGAATTCGAAGGATTAGACAGTTCTATCGAAGCAGTTAGTGAACCTGAATTTATTACGGCATCCGTTAGAAAACGCGTAACTAAAGAATTTTCTATAGTACCTGTCGTGAAGAATGAGCGACTTCTATTAGGACATGCCGTTACAGCTACAACAACAAATAACCCGACTGTGAAAATTTCTGGTGCCGAAGAAAGCATTAATAATATCTACGAAGTGCGTGCCGAAAGTGATGCAAAAACTAAAATCAATTCGAGCGTGAACGAAGAAGCTAAACTAATTGCTTACGATAGAAACTTCAATAAAATAGAAGATATTGATATGGAACGAACTACAACAACAATAAATATCTCTGTAGAGAACATCGAAAAAACTTTACCCGTATCGATAAATCACATAGGAGAACTACCTCCAGGATATTCGCTAGAAAGTATTACTATCGAACCGGAATCAGTTGTTCTCCGTACAGAATCAAAAGAAACTCTAGCAACTATCGAAGAAGTTTTTGTTGATGTTGAACTATCAGGAATCACCCAAGATACCGAACTTAGCAATCTTAAAGTATACGCAAATACCACATCACCTTACTCTGTAGAATCATCTACCGTTAAAGTAAAAATAAAAGTAAGAAAAACATAATTTCAAGTAAAGAAATATAAATATGTAACTTCCCTTTCAGAAAGGAATTATCTCAATGGAAGAATCAAAAATACAAACACAACAAAAATTAATAAGACGACTGTTAATAAGCATAATAATAAGTATCATTGCTTTAAGCTTAATTATAGGTTCTTTTTTCGCAAAAAATGAATTCAACAAAAACATGTTAATCGTTAGCGGATTAGGAATAACTACTATCCAAAAAGCCGTAGATGTTATTATAGACAAAAAAGCAAGAAAATTAAACTTGTTTATATTAATAGCACTCATAACATTCTTAATAATTTTTATAGTTTATAAATTTTAATTTATCTTATATACTTTCACAGCTTTAATTATAAAATTTTGCCTCTACGTCAAATACGGTTGTTAAAATAAAAATATTCTTACCCACCGGATAATCGGTGCATAAGAACAAACCAACCACATTTTATAAAGAGAAAAAAACACAAGATTTCAAATTAACTTAAAATCTTGTGTTTTTTATTTATACCAAGTAAATATTATTACTTGTTTTCTTCTGAAGATTGTACTGTTGATTCAGAGCTTAATTCTTCTGAAGTATTTTCTGTATCGCTCTCTCTAGAAGTATCTTCCTCTACTGTTGTTGAATCTTCTGTAGTTTCGTTAGCTTCTTCTTGCTTAGCTAATTGTTCTGCTTTTTCAGCTTCTTCTTTAGCTAATTCTTCATAATATTTTTTATTAACAATTTTATCTAATTTTTCCGCTGTTTCTTCGTCTAATTCGTTTGGCATTTTTCCAAATTCGTATAAAGAAACAATTTCTTTACGATCTATAGTTTCTACTTTCATTAATGTTTCTGCGATTAACTCAAGTTTATCTCGATGTGTTTCGATTAGGTGTAATACTTTAGAATAATTTTCTGTTACTACACGGCGTACTTCATTGTCAATTTCTTTTAGAATTTCTTCTGAATAATTACCTATACTTGATAATTGACGTCCTGTATAAGGATCGTTGTATGGGAATTGTAATGGACCTATCTTATCACTCATACCGTATTCTGTTACCATCATACGAGCAATGGTAGTAACTCTTTCAAAGTCGTTATGAGCACCTGTAGATACTTCATTAAAGAATATTTGCTCCGCAGCACGACCACCTAGCAATCCACAAATTTTATCAGTAAGATCCGTTTTTGTCATGAAGTATTTCTCTTCCTCTGGGATCATTAAATTGTAACCACCCGCATCTCCTCTAGGGATGATAGTTACTTTTTGGACTTTATCTGCACTATCTAGAACCATACCTACTATAGCATGTCCAGCTTCGTGATAAGCAACTAGACGTTTTTCTTTTTCGGTATAAACTCTACTGCGCTTAGCAGGTCCACCTATTACTCTATCCATAGCTTCATCTAAATGCGTTTTATCTATTTCATTTTTATTCTCACGAGCTGCTAAAAGTGCCGCTTCATTTAATAAATTAGCTAAGTCTGCACCAGAGAATCCTGGAGTTTTTTCTGCAACACTTCTAAGTTCCACTTCTTTTGCAAGAGGTTTGTTTTTCGCATGTACACGTAATATAGCTTCACGACCTTTTACATCCGGTGTTGAAACTTTAATTTGACGGTCGAAACGCCCCGGACGACGTAGAGCACTATCTAGAACATCTGCACGGTTTGTTGCAGCAATTACGATAATACCTTTATCTCCTTCAAATCCATCCATTTCTACTAAAAGTTGGTTTAGGGTTTGTTCACGTTCATCGTTTCCACCACCTACTCCACTTCCACGTTTACGTCCAACTGCATCAATCTCATCGATAAAGATAATACAAGGAGCATTCTTTACAGCTTCTTTGAATAAATCTCGCACACGACTAGCTCCAACCCCTACGAACATCTCTACGAAATCAGATCCTGATATTGTGTAGAAAGGAACTTTTGCTTCTCCTGCAACTGCTCGTGCTAACAAAGTCTTCCCTGTTCCTGGAGGCCCCTCTAACAAGACACCCTTAGGAATTTTAGCTCCCATTTTTGTGAACTTACGGTGATCTTTCAAGAATTCAACCATTTCTGCTAATTCTTGTTTCTCTTCATCGCAACCCGCAACATCTTCGAATGTAACTTTCGCTTCATCACCTTCTATTTTTCGAGCTTTAGATTTTTGGAAATTCATCACCTTTCCACCGCCACCTTGCATTTGGCTCATGAAGAAGAATAATAATCCTAGCATTAGAAGGAACGGAACAGCACTACCTATCAAACTAATGATCATATTAGTTTTTTCTTTTGGCTTCACTTCTACTAAATCTATAGATTTTTCTTTCGCTTTTTGGTTGATAGTATCTACTACTGATTTATCGGCAGTAAGTACAGATGTTGTAAAGTTTTTGTTCTCTGTTTTGTAAGAACCTTTTACAGTATATGTTCCATTTTCTGTTTCTTGAACTGTTACTTGTTTATATTTATTGTCTTCCAACTCTTGCACAAATGTAGAATAATTAATGTTTTCTACCCTTGTTGCAGTAAGATCTTTTTGCCAATATGCAAAAATACCTACTGACAGTATGATCATCGCTATAATAGCAAGCGTCGGTCTTGGACTTCTATTTTTATCCATCCTAGAAATCTCCCTCCTATTTAGTTCTTTATGATTTTAGCTATAAATTTCTGGTTTTAGTACACCTATGTAAGGTAAGTTTCGATATTTTTCTTCGTAATCCAATCCGAACCCTACTAAAAATTCATTTGGCGATTCTACTCCTACATAGTCTGCTTGAACTTCTACTAAGCGAGCTTCTGGCTTGTCTACTAACGAAGCACACGCAACACTTTTTACACCACGTTCTTTTAAATAATTAATCAAATGATTTAATGTACGCCCTGTATCTACTATATCCTCTACAACTATAACGTCACGATTTTCTAGATCCATAGTAACATCCTTACGTAAAATTATACTTCCTGTAGATTCTGTCCCTCCATGATAACTAGCCACGTCAATAAAATCTGTAACTACATGCATATCTATATGTTTTATCAACTCTGCCATAAAAGGTAATGCTCCTTTTAATGTGCATAACAGTACAGGTTCTTTTTCTGAATTTTTGTAGTCTTCCATAATTTGTTCTGCTACTCTTTTTGATGCAACAACTATTTCTTCATGACTAAATAGTACTTTTTCGATATCTTTTCTTAAATTTTCCACTGTCTTATCCTTTCATTATCTTTAAATAATATCTATATTCTTTTTTTGCTTTTGAATTAATACCTAGAACACCTAAGACAGCACCATCCTTATTTCTAACTACTGGTAATCTATCTCTTATATCTTTTGGTATTTTTTCGTCGATGAATAGGCGTGAAAGTTTCTTCTTAACTGCACCTCTAAATATCGTGTCTCCATCTTTACGTGACGTTATATTTAGTGGAAAGTCTTCTACATTAACACCTAATTCCGCTGCGTTATTTAAAGTAGAAATTTGAATTTTATAATCATTGAAATTACAAGTAAAATTATTTTGAATATCTTCCTCGTTAATTTCTATCTTATCATTATAACATTTTTTTTCTATTTTACATATACATAAACATTCATATTGTTTTATTATTTTTATTTTTTCTTTCAAATCATAACTTTTACTGCCTGAAGAGTCTGTTATATCTTCTATCGCAGCAAAAATAGCCTTTCTAGAAATATCATAAATATTTAACATGTCATTTAATATATAGTTTATAACGATAAACTTCTCTGTACTTTCCAAAGTTAAAAAACAAGCTAAACTACACTTAATCCCCGTTTGGTCTTCTATTAGTTCGCCATTTTTTTTTAATTCTGCTATGACATGTTTTTTTGCTATCTCGTTAATTTCTGCATAGTAATTAGCAAATTTTAATACATTATCAGCACTATAACCTGAAAAACCCTCTAAAATCGGCACTATATTTTGACGAACATAATTCCTTGAGTAATCATCATCAAAATTTGTTTCATCTTCATAATATTCTAAATTTTGAGCTTGTGCATATAGTACAATATCTTTCTTTAATATCGGTAGTAATGGTCTAACGACATTCAATCCGAAAATTTCCACTTCTGGATCTATCGTTAATTTATAGTCTATCGACCTACCCATTAATATTCTTAACAATACATTTTCTAAATTATCGTTTTTGTGATGTCCGGTAACTATTTTATCTACACCTGCTCGATCACTAAATCGTCTAAATGCTGCGTAACGTAATTCCCTTGCCATCATTTCCTCGGAAATATGACTTTTTCGGTTCAATGTTCGCATATCCAATCGCTCTACATAACACTCTAAATTGTGCCGAGTTGCCAACTCTCGTACAAAATGCTCCTCTATTTCCGATTGTTCTCGTAAACCATGATTAATATGAAAGACAACTAACTTTTTATAACTATCTCGATACTTGCCAACAAGTAAATCAAAAAGTACTACAGAATCAACTCCGCCAGAAAGTGCCAAAGCAATCGTATCTTCTTTGTTCCATAAAACATTAATTTTCATCAACAAATCCTCTTCCCTTTGCTCTTGTAACTAATTCAGAAAACTGTTTATCCCTTTTTTCTAAATCAGCAATTATATTTTCAATAAAATTTTCCGGAACATCTAACAAAATCTTTTCTACTTTTTCTTCTTTTTCGTCTATCGTTATATTTTTACTTTTCTTCTTAACAGAAATTTTTAATCCCCCGATAGACTGTAATTTTTTTAAATCATTTAATGTCGGTTTTTTCTCGCCTTGTTTTTCCTGTTTTACTTGTTTTTTGTTTGCTTTTAATACTTCCGAATTGTTCGCTACTTTTTTTATTTCTTTTTTATTATGTTTCTTCTTGGTTTCTTGCGTGACTAACTCAGTTTTTTTGTTTCGGCTTTTTTTCTTGTTATTACCTTCTTTTATTTTTTGTTCATTAAATTCTTTAGTATCTTTCCCATTATTCACACCAATATTCTTTTGCGTTAAAACATAATAATCTTTTTTCTTCGATAAAACGGTAGCTTTCAGCATATATCCAACAGAAAATATATCTGTTAATTTTTTCTTTTTCGAAACAAACATTTCTTCTTTCGGCAAAAAGCCACGATCATTATCCATTTCCAAAAATATTCCATAATTTTCGACTCCGCTAACTACACCAGAAACTTCATCACCTTTAACTAATGCCATACTACCACCTCCTAACATACAATAATGAAATTATATCATACCATATACAATATTTACAGTAGCAACCATTAAGAACAACTATTACAAAAATATAAAGCAACGCTAATTCAACAAAAAAATCTAAGTAGCAATAAAACTACCTAGACATAATAATTTGTTGAAAAACTATATGAAATATAGAAAATATAAAATCGTCGGCTCTATAGTTAAACCTTTTACAATTTTACTTATTTCAAAACGAACTAGCAATATTAATCATGAAACTTTATCGTGTAATATTTATAATTAATATAAATTTTTACATACTCAAAAATTTCTCCATCCGCTAAATAAGTAATTCTATCAAACTCAAAACAAGGTTCTCCGTTAGAAGCAATCAATGAACTTACCTCTTTAGGCGTATCAACAGTAACCTTCATCTTTTTCGAAAACTTTTCTTTGTGAATATCTATACGATATTTCTTTCTAAACATCGTCGACAACTCTTCAAAATCTGTAATATTCGTTATATCGATATTAGGCAAATACTTTAAAGGAACATAATTAACTTGGTACGCCCAATTAACCGCATCTACTTCTTTCACTCGAATAACTTTAACTAATTTTTGTGGTTTTATTTTAAAATAATTAAAACATGTCTCTTCATCTTCTACAATTTCAACAGAAAGAACTTTTGATTTTTCTACAAATCTCTCGCCAAAATGAATGTGAAAATTATTTTTTTCTGTTATATATATTTTCTTATTCACTAATGTTTTGCTAACAAAACTCCCCTTACCTTGAACACGAAAAATATAACCACTATTAACTAATTCACTTAATACACGAACAGCAGTAGTACTACTAACATTATAAATTTCCTTTATTTCTTTTTCTGTATAAATTTGCTCGCCCTCTTTAAAAATTCCACTCTCAATTTTTAAAATAATATCACGAATAATCTTCTCGTATTTTTTCAAAAAACTCACCTCCACCTGTAAAAATTTCTTTATTTTGTGTAGCTTTATATTATCATTTTAAAAAAATTTTGTAAAGAAATTATAAAAAATAATGGTGCAAAATATTTTCGAGAGCAAAGTTATTTAGCGCTGTGATTAATCTCTGTTTCTTTAAAATTTACTTTTTATTATAACAACGTGAATTTTCGACTGTATATATTTTTCGGCTTTTTTGGTTTTCTATAGATTATTGTGCTTTATTATATATCTCCGCTGTTACTTTTTTATTTATTAAACAGAGCTTTGTTTTTCACATTTTCTACGCTGTTTTTCTTATTGTTTTCATCTCTTTTTCATGCTACACTATAAGTGTAAACGTTAACGCATGTTGACTTATATGTAGTTGCAAATAAATATATATTATTTTCAATTTTTAGCATATATCTAAAGAGGAGAAAATTATGAAGAAAAAATTTAAATATAACGCTATATGTAAATGACCATAGCACTTGGGAGGATGATTAATTATGAATATAGGAAATTTAATAGTCGGAATAACATCTAAACATCAAAAAAACTTAGGATATGGAAATATAGAAGCATTAAAAAGATCTGCTCGTATAACATTAAAAAATTTTCCTGATAGAGATTTAGAAGCAATATACCAACTTCTTGCAATTGATGGAGTTATAAGAAGTTGCACATAAATATTATGAAATTTAAAAAAATAATAATATATATATTTCCATGTTTAATAATCATAGATATTATAAATAGATTTATAATAAAAAATAGTATGCTATATATTTTTAATAATGTTATATACCTAGCCTATTTTGTACTATTTGGTGTTTTCACTTATCAAACACATAAGAAAAAACAAAATAAACAATAATTTCGCATAAAAATTTTATGCCGAAATTTATCCAGAAATATCTCTAGATAGATTTTACTTGATGTTGTCGTTAATTTATATTTTATATGTAGTTGCAAATACAGTTAATTATAATGTGAACCTGCCTGAAAATACATATACATTATTTTCAATATTCATAATACATTCAAGGAGGAGAAAATCATGAAGAAAAAATTTAAATATACACTATATGTAAATGGACATAGCGCTTGGGAGGCTGATTAATTATGAATATAGGAAATTTAATAGCCAGCATAACATCTATAGTATATGTAGCTATAATAATCATTTTGTTTTGTGTCACAATAAAACTAATAATAAAAAAAATAAAAGACGACGATTAGTCGTCTTCTTCTATATTTTACAACTACAAAATAAAGCTACTTGCTGTCACCAGTAAACTCCGTTTCTTTCGAAAAATATTTTTTCATTACCATAAGTTAATTTTTTGTATATATAATAAAACCTGAAATTACACACTATATGTGAATAAGCTAGAGAAAGATTACTATAATAAATATTTCTAATTTACTGCTATCTATAATATTAAATAATAATGTTAATTATAATGTTTATACACATATACAAAACTTCACAAAAAGCAACACACCTTGATCGCCTGACAAAGAGATGCATTTTTTATGTCTCTTTTTTCTACATTTCTAATAAATGACTGTATAATCAATAGACAGCACGAATGAAAAATGCATACGCAATCACAACATTAAAAATAACAAGTAAAACGCTTTACAAAAAAATGATTATATGCTATGATAAATTTAACACGTTAAATAATATTCACAAATAAAAGAAATCACAGGAGGTAAATATGGCAAGCCTTTCGTTAAAAAACATTTGCAAAAAATACGATAACGGCTTTTGTGCTGTATCTGATTTTAACCTAGAAGTTGCGGACAAAGAATTTATAGTATTTGTTGGTCCTTCTGGGTGCGGTAAGTCTACTACACTTAGAATGATAGCTGGTTTAGAAGACATATCAGAGGGAGAATTTTATATAGGGGATAAAATAATGAATAACGTTGAACCGAAAGATAGAGATATCGCGATGGTATTCCAAAGCTATGCTCTCTACCCTCATATGACAGTCTTCGACAATATGGCTTTCGCTTTGAAACTTCGTAAAGTACCAAAAAACGAAATAAAAGCAAAAGTAGAAGAAGCAGCGAAAATTTTGGGGTTAGAAGAATTATTAGATAGAAAACCAAAAGCTCTTTCTGGTGGGCAACGTCAGAGGGTTGCTTTAGGTCGTGCAATAGTACGTTCACCTAAAGTTTTTTTGATGGACGAACCACTATCTAACTTAGACGCAAAATTGCGTAGTAACATGCGTGCCGAAATAATAAAAATTCACAACTCATTAGGAGCAACAACGATATATGTTACTCACGACCAAACAGAAGCCATGACTATGGCAGATAGAATCGTCGTTATGAAAAAAGGAATTATTCAACAAATAGGTCAACCGAAAGAAATATATGACGAACCGAAAAATCTATTCGTCGCTGGATTTATCGGTGCTCCGACTATGAACTTTTTACACGGTAAAATAAAAGAAGGAAACTTCGTAACAAAAGAACAATCTACTATAGCAATTCCAGAAGCTATGTATAACAAACTTAAAGAAAAAGGATACGAAGGAAAAGATATAATAATGGGTATTCGCCCAGAAAATATATCAAACGATCCACTAGTTCTAGAAACATATTCAGCATCAAAAATAACATCAAAAGTTATTGTGGCAGAATTATTAGGATCAGAATATATTGTACATACTGATTTAAACGGGGAAAACATCAAAGCTATCGTACATTCTCGTCAAAACATAAAAATGGGTGACGAAATTACATTCGCTCTAGATATGAATAGAGCTCACTTCTTTGACACAGAGACAGAAGTGTCAATATTACTTTAATTTTAGGCAACAATTTTTAAAAATGCAATAAAACTATAAGGGGGACTCAATTATGAGTAAAAAATTTTTAAAAATACTTACAACTGCAGTTGCTTCAGCAGTTGTTCTTACTGGGTGTGTAGGCGGTAAAAAAGAAGAACAAAAAGCCGCAGATCCGAACGCAAAAGTGGAAATTACTTATTGGAATTTCCCTCAATTCACTAAAGATAAAGAGTTTTCGAAAACTGAAGACTACGATGCTGCTTTGATCAAAGCATTCGAAGCTAAACATCCAAACATCAAAGTGAATTATCAAAAAATAGAATTTACTGACGGACCAGCTAAGATAGAAACAGCAATTCAATCAAAAACTGCTCCAGACGTAATCTATGACGCTCCAGGACGTGTAATTGCTTGGGCAGCAAAAGATCTACTAGTACCATTCGACAACGTTGATACTTCTAAGTTATCAGAAGCTGCAGTTAAAGCATCAAGCCTAAACGGCAAACTTTACCTGTATCCACAAGGTGTAGCACCATTCTTAATGGGAGTGAACAAAGACCTTACTGACAAACTAGGTGTTACAGATCTACTACCACTTAACAAAGAGGGACGTAACTGGACAGTAGAAGAATACGAGAAATTCCTAAGAGCAGTAAAAGAAAAAGATCCTAACATTACACCTGCATTGTTCTACACTAAATCACAAGCAGGAGACCAAGGACCACGTGCATTCGTATCTAACCTTTACAACTCATGGATCACTGATAAAGATATTACAAAATACACTATTAACGATGAAAATGGTGTTAAAGGTTTAGAGTGGGTGAAAAAAGCGTACGACGAGGGATTATTAGGAAAAGGTGTAGCATTAGAAGCTAAAGACGCACTAGAAGCATTCAAGACTGGAAATGCCGCTTCTACAATACTATTCTCTCCTGGACTTGCATCATCTCACGCTACAGGATTTAACTACAAATTCTTACCATTCCCGAACAGTAGCGGTAAAGCAACTTACGAATACTTAGTTGCAGGACCTGCTATCTTCAATAACGGTGATGCTAACAAAGCAGAAGCAGCTAAAAAATTCGTTGATTTCATGATTAACGACACTGATTGGGGTAAACGTACACTATTAGCATCTGGTAACTTCTCAGCTAAAGTTGGAGAAGTAGGACTTTATGACTCAGAAGAACTAAAATTCGCTGAAGGATTAACATCACAATACGGACCATACTACAACACAATTCCAGGATTCGCAAAAATGCGTCCACTATGGTTCAACATGGTTCAAGGTGTCCTTAACGGTAACACTACTCCTAAAGAAGGATTAGATAAGTTCGTAGCTGACGCCGACAAAACTATAAAAGAAGCTAAATAAATATAAACTCACCTAAGATTTAATATTTATTACAATGTTTTTACATAATAAATAATCATATTTTGTAAAAAACTTAACCAAGTATTATCAAAACAAAAGATTTAATCTTTTATCTCAAAAGCACCGCTGCAGTGTATATTAGAACGTATCTTACGTTTTGCAACGCTAGTATATAGACATGCGTTCGGCTTACACTGTAGCGTGTTTTTCAAATTATTATAAAAATCACAAAATGATAATACTACACTACTAGGAGGTAAATAATGAAAAAGATTAACAAAAGACGAATAGATTATAGTGGATATCTCTTTATTTTACCTGTCTGCTTGTTCTTTCTAACATTCGTTCTATTGCCGATGATTCGCGGACTAGAACTATCATTATATAGCTTTCAAAAAAGAACACCCGTTTTTGTAGGATTAGAGCATTATAAAGACTTACTATTTAGTAGCAACGGTGCAACTATTCACGAACCTTTTATTAAATCACTTGTGAACACTGTAACAGTTACAGCAGTTGCCGTTCCTATAGTAGTTGTCATTTCTATTTTTGTTGCAATGACTATTTATAACAAACACGCTACTGTAAGATCATTCTTCCGTGGAGTATTTTATATTCCCGCAATTTCGTCAGTAGTATCAGTTACTGTAGTATGGGCATGGATATACCACCCACAATACGGTATATTAAATTATATATTCAAATCAATCGGTGTAATAAACGACAATGTAGACTGGCTAGGAAATCCAAATACAGCACTATATGCTATTATTACAATATTAATTACTACATCATTAGGACAACCTATCATCCTATATGTAGCAGCTCTAGGTAACGTACCGAAAGAACTGTTAGAAGCATCAGAAATAGACGGTGCAACAAAATGGCAAGTATTTAGCAAAATAACTTGGCCACTTATTAGACCGACAACATTATATATCGTAGTTGTTACAACTATAAACTCATTCCAAATATTCGCTCTTATCCAACTTCTTACTGCGGGTGGACCGAACTACGGAACTAGTACAATAATGTACTTAGTTTATGAAGCAGCTATCAAAAACGGAGATCACGGTATCGCTAGTGCCATGGGTATAATTTTGGCAATAATTATCGGCTTAATTTCGATAATACAATTCAAATTCCTATCTAGCGACAACGATTAGGAGGTTACTATGAAAGGAAAAATAAGTATATTCAAAATAGTATCGATGATTATACTATTAGGATTAACAATATTTTTTATCTTCCCATTCTATTGGATAGTATCGGGATCATTTAAACTACAAGACGTTGCAATAACGATACCACCTGAATGGTGGCCGATGAATCCAACTTTAGAAAATTACGAAAAATTGTTTTCAGCACAAACATTACGTTGGTTTTTTAACTCAGTATTTATATCTTTAGCAACTACAGCACTAGTATGTGCTACGTCTGCACTAGCTGGTTACGCTCTTGCGAAAAAGAACTTTCCTGGAGTTGCAGTAATATTCATGGTTTTTGTTGCAGCAATGGCACTACCAAAACAAGTAATCTTAATACCATTACTAAATCTAATAACTGAGTTTGATCTAATGAATACTTACTACGCTCTTATCCTACCTGCAGTAGGTTGGCCGTTCGGAGTATTTTTAATGCGACAATTTTCTATGTCTATTCCAAAAGAATTGTTAGAATCTGCAAGAATAGATGGTTGTGGAGAGTTTAGAACATTTACCAACATTGCATTACCGATTATAAAACCTGGTATCGGTGCATTAGCAATATTCACGTTTATAGCGAGTTGGAACGACTACTTCTCACAACTTATCTTCTCAAACACTCCCGATATGGCTACTCTTCCTTTAGGATTAGCTATGTTAGCACAAGGACAAGAATTTTCGAACGACTACGGTTTATTAATGGCAGGAGCTTCTTTAGCTTCATTACCTATGATAACAGTATTTATTTGTTTCCAAAATTACTTTACACAAGGTGTTACTTTAGGAGCCGTGAAAGGATAATACTATGAAAAAAGAACAATTATTTGAATATTTAAAAGGTGGGCTTATCGTTTCTTGTCAAGCATTAAAAGGAGAACCTCTTTACAAAAAAGAAGGTGGAATTATGATGTTAATGGCTAAAGCGGCAAAAGATGCAGGAGCAAAAGCTATTAGAGCTCAAGGAGTTATCGATGTAGCCCAAATAAAAGATTATACAAACTTACCAGTTATCGGAATAATAAAAAAAGATTATCCAAACTTCGATCAATACATAACAGTAACTATGAAAGAAGTAGATGCACTAGTAAACGTCGGATCTGATATTATAGCTTTAGACTGCACTATGCGACCTCGAGGAGACGGCAAGACTATTAACGAATTCATCGCCGAGATAAAACAGAAGTACCCGAACATCGTATTAATGGCTGATATTTCTAACTTAGAAGAAGCTATAAATGCAGAAAAAGCAGGAGTTGACTGTGTCGGTACAACTATGAACGGTTATACACCATATACTTCAGAAGATAAACAATTTAAACCAGAATTAATAAAAGAAATTTGCGAAAATGTAAATATCCCAGTAATTGCCGAAGGTAAAATTCATGAACCTAGTCAACTTCGTGCAGCTCTTGACGCAGGAGCTCACTGTGCTGTCGTCGGTGGAGCAATAACACGTCCACAAGAAATTACAGCACGCTTTATATCGGTATTGTAATGACTATTTTATATTTAATGGCATACTGGTACACATATAGCAAATGGTATATTTTAGGTTCATGGTTCGTAACATATCTACTAAATGTTGCATTCAAAAAACTATGGCTATCTCCTTTGCTCGTCAATGCAGTTGCCATAGCTATGCTAGCAGCAGGCATATATTTCAAAATGATCCAAGGAAAAGAAGTAGGATCGTCAATGTTAAATGTTTATATGCCGATAGTTTTTGCAAGCATACTTTTTAACATAATTATTTTTTCTTACAGAAAAATAACTAATTACATAAAAAATAATAAATAAAAGTGCCTTCCTACTTTGACACTTTTTTAAAAAACAAAATACGCTAGAAAGCTTATTTAGATAGTTTTCTAGCGTGTTTTCACTTGTTGTTTTGCATATATACATTTCTAAATTATTTTTTTGCAAAAACACTTATAGCACCATAAAGTCCAGCATCATTCCCTAAACTAGCTGCTAAAAACTGTGTTTTATTAATTTTTATCGGATTTAATTCACGAATCTTTTCTACTAACTTCGTTATTAAATAATCGCCTTGTTGTGATACTGCTCCACCTATAACAACATATTTAGGGTCTAATATTAATAGCATATCAACGATCCCCTCTGCTAAGTAGAACAGCCACTCATCTAAGACAGCTAAAGATTTCTCGTCACCTAACTTACAATTATCAAAAAACTGCTTAACTGACAAATTACTATCTAATTCTGCTTTAATCTTCTTATCCAACGCTATTGTAGAAGCACGTTGTTCGTAATTAGTACCTGTCTTCGCATCGTAACGAGCTTGGCCAATTTCTCCCGCACTAAAATTAGATCCTTGGGGTAAGCTATTTAAATAATACGCTCCTCCTATACCTGTTCCTAACGCAAGACAAAAAACCTCATCAAGCCCCTTAGCACAACCTAGCCACTGTTCGCCTAACAACGCACAATTAACGTCATTATCAGCATAAACTGGAACACCTAATATATCGCCTAACTCTTTTTGGAAATTTGTTCCGACATAATTTAAAATATTAATACCTGAACTTACTATCTCTGCTTTAGTAGTATCTACAACTCCTGAAGTTGAAACACCGATATACTCAAAATCATAATCCTTTTTCAACTCAATAGCAACTTTACAAATAGCATCTACAATTCTCAAATCTATATTGTTAGGAGTATCTATTACTTCCCTTTTTATTATTTCGAACTGATCATCTATTATCGCAAATTTAATCGTTGTTCCACCTACATCTACCGCTAAATACATATTCTTCTCCTTCAAATAAAATTCTACCTAAATTATACAACAATTTAAAATTATACGCTATATCTTCCTCATATTTTGCATCCTTTTCTATAATTTCTAAAGTACAAAATAACAATATCATACACATCTAACTAAAATAAATTTTAACTAAATAAACAGTATAATAAGAAAGTAGAAAAAACAATATCAATATATTAGAAATAGCTTGACATAGCCGATGAAAATGTATACAATAATTGTAGGAATAAATTTAATGTGTTAACTATTTACAAAGGAGTATTGTATGAAAGATTTAACAGGTATATTTTCTGCACTATTAGTACCTTTCGATAAAGAAGGAAATATTATCGAAGATGGACTACGTGAAGTAATAAATCATAACATTAACATTAGTAAAGTAGATGGACTGTACGTAAACGGAAGTAGCGGAGAGAACTTCCTACTTAGTACGGCACAAAAAAAGAGAATCTTCGAAATCACTAAAGAAGAAGTTGGTAACAGAGTAAAACTAATAGCACAGATAGGGTCATTAGACTTAAATGAAGCTGTAGAGTTAGCTAAATTCACAACAGAATTAGGTTACGACTCATTATCAGCAGTAACGCCATTCTACTACCCTCTTTCATTCGAAGAAATAAAACACTACTACAAAACAATAATCGATGCAACTGACAATACGATGATCTTATATTACATACCGACACTTACTGGGGTGAAAATAAGCTTAGATCAGTTCGCAGAATTATTAGAAGACGAAAAAGTAATCGGGGTAAAATATACAGCGGCAGACTTCTATCAGCTAGAAAGATTCCGCAAAAAATTCCCAGACAAACTAATTTGGTCTGGATTTGACGAAATGTTGGTACAAGCAGCTATTTCTGGAGTAGACGGAGCTATAGGTTCGACTTACAACGTTCAAGGGCAACTTAGCAAACAAATATTTACTCTTGCCAAAGAAGGAAAAGTCGACGAAGCGTACGCATTACAACACAAAGCAAATGACGTAATAGAAAAAGTATTAGAATTAGGTTTATACCAAACACTAAAAGAAATATTAAAAATTAAAGGTATCAATGCAGGCTACTGCAAAAAACCTATGAAAGAATTTAACGAAGAAAAACTACCTGAACTAAAACAACTCGTAGAAAAATACAATTTATAATATTCAGGTTAAAAATCGTCCACTAAAAATAATATTGGGGATGACCCAAAACAAAAAATACATCTTTGTATGATAAAACTTAGATGTAGTAGTTTATTAATTTTTTAAATTCAGTTCATAGAAATATTAGAAACCTAATAAACTATGCGGGAGCTACTCAAAAAAATCGATTCCCTCGGATAACGATTTTTTAGTCGCTCCCTTTTGTTATAAAGAGGTAAAAAATGAAAATAAAAAGCAAAAAAGTATGGTTGGCAGGTAAATTTATTCCTGCAATAATAGAAATAGAAGACAAAAAAAATAAAATTAATACATAAATACTCAGAAGAAAATGTAGACTATGACTTCGGAGAAAATCGTATACTCCCAGGATTTATAGATATCCATACACACGGAGCATACGGTTTTGATACGAACGACGCACACAAAGACGGACTAAAAAAATGGGCAAAAAACATAGGTGAAGAAGGAGTTACAGCATTCCTGCCTACAACAATAACCCAGACAGAAGAAACACTTCTTAAAGCAGTAAAAAACGTAGCTGACGTTATGTTAGAAGATTACGAAGGAGCTGAAATAATAGGTATCCACTTCGAAGGACCTTATCTCGACATAGAAAAAAGAGGTGCTCAACCGCTAGAATGCTTAGCCGCACCAAATATAGAACAATTCAAAAAATTTCAACAAGCTAGTAACAACAACATAAAAGTTGTAACTCTTGCATGCGATCTTGACAAAAACTACGAACTAACAAAATATTTAACCGAACAAAATATTGTAGCTAGTCTCGGACATTCTTCTGCAACTATGGAAGAAACGATATTCGCCTTTGCGAACGGAGCAAAATCACAAACACACGTATTCAACGGCATGACAGCTTTCCATCATAGAGAACCTGGGCAAGTAGGCTACAGCTTCTTCGCTACAGATCATTACGGCGAAATAATTTGTGACGGTATCCACTCAACAGCAGAAGCAACAAAAATATTTTTTGATGCAAAAGGAGCGAACAAAGCAATAATAATTAGCGATTCTATTAACGCTAAAGGGTTAGGAAAAGGAACATACGAATTCGGCGGAGAAAAAGTTATAGTTGACGAATTAGGAAGAGCAACACGAGAAGACGGACGTCTTGCAGGTTCAACAGCTTCTATAGTAAAAAGTATAAAATTTCTTATAGAAGATGCACTCGTTCCAATAAAAAATGTTATTAACGCCTGTACGAAGAACCCTGCTAAACTCCTTAATATCGACGACAGAAAAGGAGAACTAAAAGCAACTTTAGACGCCGATATAACTGTAATAGATAACAACTACAACGTTCTAGCTACATTTTCGAAAGGAACAAAAATATACTAACTACCGAGGAGTAAATTATGAAATATTACACTTATGAAACAAAAGAAGAAGCATCTAATGCCGCCTACAAATTACTTAAAGAACTAATGACCGAAAAATCGACATTAGGTTTAGCTACCGGAGGTACACCTACAGATCTATACAAAGAAATGGTAAAAGACTATAAATTAGGAAACTTTAGCTATAAAAACATTACTACATTTAATCTAGATGAATATGTAGGACTAGATTATAACCATAGAGAAAGTTATCACAGTTTTATGGATAACCATCTATTTGATCACATAGATATAAAAAGAGAAAACATAAATATTCCGGACGCTAACAATAAAGATATAGAAAGTGCTATAACTCTTTATAAAAACAAACTTAACGAGCATACTATCGATATCCAAATTTTAGGAGTTGGAAGCAATGGTCATATTGGATTTAACGAACCCGGAACACCATTTGACTCAACTGTTCATATAGTTAATCTAAACGAAGAAACGATCAATGCAAATTCAAGATTCTTTTGTAACAATCCTGAACTAGTACCGAAACAAGCTATGACTATGGGAATAAAAGATATTATGCGAGCAAAACATATTATCCTATTAGCCTTCGGAAAAGAAAAACGACAAGCAATAAAAAATATAATGACTAATTCAGAAATAACAGAACAAATACCTTGCACAATACTAAAAGAACACAAAAACGTACATATATTCGTCGATAAAGAAGCTAATTTCGAATAAGGAGGACAAAATAACATGGATACAAGAAAAATTTGGGAAAAAGTCGGAGAATTACCACCACCTACAGGATTCAAAAAAAACATCGGACTATCTAATATGTTCCATGCAGAAATAGAAGGAAAAATAATCATAGGTGGCGGTGCAAACTTCCCCTATCTACCAGCAGTAAGAAACGGAGAACGCATAGAACATAAAGATATATTACTCGTAATACCTATCGACAACACATTTCACATACTGGACAAAAGAGAATTAGACTTCGGAATAGCAGACGGTAAAGCAGTAGTCTTTAATAACATATTGTTCTATATAGGTAATGACAAAATAATAAAAATAAACATCCTTAATAGCAAACTACATATCGAAACATACTTCACCCTACCATTTAGTATAAAAAACTGTATAGCCGAACAAAAAGACGGTTATATATACTACGGTCTAGGAACTATAAATGGAGAAGTGACAAATAGATTTTTCTGTTTTAACATTTTTACAAAAGAAAATATCGAAATCATAAACTTCCCAGCTGCACCTCGAACACAAGCTGTATCAACAATATTTAACAACGATATCGTTGTATTTAGTGGCGGTAACAGAACCGCATATACAGAAGGTTATAAATTTGATATAAAGAAAAAAATTTGGCAAACATTAAACGATATCAGCATAAACGGAAAAGCTATTTCACTAATCGGAGCAGGGCATACTAAAGTTTCAGAACACGAACTCCTAGTTATAGGTGGTTTTAACGAAGAAGTTTGGAACGATGCACAAGAAAAATTCGCAAAACTTGAAGGCGAAGAAAAAAATAAGTTCCGTGAATTTTATTTAAGCCAAAACGAAGAATATTTTAATTGGAATAAAGAGATACTCCTATACAACTATAATAACGATAGTTGGAAATCATTAGGAATTTTACCCTTCGCTGCACCGTGTGGCAACACATTAATACTTTATCATTACAACCTATATACGATAATGGGAGAAATTCGTCCCGGAATTAGAACACCGAACATCTTTAGAACTCCTATCGACAAACTAATCATCTCTAATAAATGGTAAAATAAGCACTACACATAACATATTTCCTCCGAGAAATACTTTCCCGAATGGCCCGTTTATTTTATGGCAAGAAAATTAATTTCAATACTCAGGTTGACGATATATTGTATCTAAAGTATTAAATTTTATAAAATAAATTTCAAAATATTCAACTACGAAATATAGAAATTACCCAAGTTACTATAATTACTCAGCTAGTTCTTGATTACCTAGCTTAGCTTTTAAAACTAAACCGTATTTATGTTATTTTTAAATTAATAAAGATAAAAATATTACCCAGTCACATCTGAACTAAATAATATTTTTGAATCTATGTCAAATATGGTGGTTATAAAATAAAAATATTCTTACACGAACAGGCGCCGTATAAGAATATTGCACTTTATTTTTTAACCACTATATTTATTATACATTCTATTTTATCTTTTTTCTTAATTTTATCAATTTATCTACAGAACTACTTTATATATTAAATTATATCTACAACTTTTTTGTATTGTTCACGAATATTATCATCTAATTTGCTATCCGTAATAATAGCTGTTATATTAAGTAATTTATAAAAAGCATAAAAAGCGTGTGTGAAAAATTTTGTATTATCTGCCAAAACAAAAGTTTCAGTCGCATTATTCAAAATAATCTCATTACACTTACCCTCTTCTTCATCAGAAATAGTAATATTATCTACATCAATACCATTAACCCCAACAAAAGCTTTATTTACACTTATTTTACTTAACGTCTCTTGCGTAAAATATCCAACAAAACCTTTTATCTTCGGACGATATCTACCGCCGACAAAAATTAAATTAATATGTTCCAGTTCTTTAAATTGTTCAAATATCGTAATAGAATTAGTAACTATATTTATATTCTTATCTTTAATATAATCGTACAAATAACTAGTAGTACTTCCTGGCCCAATAAAAATCGTTTCGTTATCTTTTAGCACCTTCGCTACTTTTCGAGCAATCTCTTTCTTTTCGTCTACATTTATTGATATTTTCTTATTGTAATTATCCTCTTGATAGAAATTTCTAGGCAACAACTTTGCACCGCCATGTATTCTAGTTAAATGCCCATACTCCTCTAATTCTTTAAGATCTCGTCTTATAGTCATCTCTGCAACGTTCATATCTCGAGCAAGGTCATTAACTTTTACCGAATGCTTCTTATGTAACTCATTCAAAATGTACATGTGTCTATCTATTTTCATCATAAACCTCACTCCAAACATCTTATATTTTATAAAAAACAGTTTATATTATTGAAAAAATTAATTTCACAACATACAAACTGTTCTGATAATATTATGCTTCTAAGTCTACATTATGGAATACTTGTTGCACGTCATCACAGTCATCAAGCATTTCTAACATTCTTTCAAACTTAGCTTTATCTTCTTCGCTTAAAGTTACTTCATTCTGTGGAATCATAGAAATTTCTGCAACTTCAAACTCCTCTACACCTGCGGCTTTTAATGCATCTTGTATTTCGTGGAAATTCTCAGGTTCTCCATAGATGATAGTCATTTCATCTTCTTCGATAATATCACGAGCATCAATATCAGCTTCCATCAGAATTTCCAAAATTTCATCTTCTGATTTATGAGCAACACCGATTACTGCTGTATTATCAAACATGTAATTTACCGAACCAGTTACTCCTAGATTACCACCATTTTTACCTAAAGCTGTTCTAACCTCTGCGGCTGTTCTATTTACATTATTAGTTAATGTATCGATAATAACCATTGTCCCGTTAATACCGAATCCCTCATAACGTAATTCATCATAGTTTTCTTCCGCTCCACCTTTAGCTTTTTCGATAGCTCTATCGATAATATTTTTTGGTACTCTATAAGTCTTCGCTCTTTCAAGTACGACTTTTAGATTTCTATTAATTTCCGGATCCGGCTCTCCTGATTTTGCAGCTTGATAAATTTCACGTCCAAATTTAGCATATATCTTACTAGTGTTAGCATCTTTTGCCGCTTTTTTTTCTTTTATATTATTCCATTTACGACCCATTATTATTCTCTCTTTCTATATTTGTTACTATTAGTATAAAAGTATACATACATAACTATATTATCGTATTTTCGTACCATTTTCAAGAGTTATAAAGAAAAAAATGCTGTAATATTATAGATAATTCAGATATTTGTGACATAGACAAAACTCTATAAAGAAAGGTATTCTCCTTACTACTATGACATTAAGAATGATTTCAAAATAAAAGAGCGATTCTTAATCGGAATTTAAAAAATCGATCTTTGAATCACTCTCTATAAAAATAATTATTATATTGTATCTTCTAACTATATCTAATTAATTTCCACCATTGCTAGTTGTTGTATTAGTACTTGATGCATTATCTTTTTGATAAATATTTACCGTCCAACCTGCAAAAGTTCCATCAGTATAATCAACTCGACGAACTTCGTATTCAGTATACTTTTTATCAGCTTTAACACGAGCTTCTATTTCAGCTTTTCCATAACTATGCGCTTCTTGTTGACTAGTAAATACTTTTCCTGTATTCCCTACCGCTCCTAGAGTTTTTCCGTTTGTAGCAACAGAATTCGTTCCACTATTAGTTGAAGAACTAGAATTAGTATTAGACGAATTACTAGCGTTGTTAGAACTACTTGAAGCATTGTTGCTCGAACTAGGTACCGTAATTTTTTCTCCTAATTGTTTGTCCCCTGGAGAGTCTTGACTGCTACTTGATGTAGAGTTCGAAGTTGCATTAGTAGATTTACTTGCACTAGTACTAGAATCTTCACTGTTATTTTCACTAGAAGTAGAACTAGATTCTGAACTACTAGTTGAATTACTACTATTATCATTATTAGAACTGCTACTAACACTGCTAGAACTACTAGTAGTTTCTTTTGTAGTCTTATCATTTCCTGATGTGAAATGTAATATCCCAAAAACTGCAGCACAGAATAATAATATACCCGCAGCAGTGGCAACTAAAACTTTTAATAATCTATCCATTTTCATCATCCTTTGTATATGTATTATTGAATATACTATAATTATATTCTATCATTAAATTTTTAGCAAGATTTATACAACGCATCTCTACATTTCTTTCTAACATTGGCCAAAACATTATACCCTTTACTCTTTTTTATATTCAATGTAGCAAATATTTCTTTAGCTTCATAACCTAGGACTAACATAGCAAAAACTCGTTGCTCTTCGAAAGTTAGAACTTTACTAATATCTTCTAAAAATTCTATTTCTCTTATTTTACAGCCCCTACTTTCAAATAACTTTAAATTTTCTACTTCTTCAATAGGGATTAACTTTTCTTTATTTCTACGACGTAATTCATCAATTACCTTGCGTTTCATAGTCACAAACGAAAATCTATCAAAATCTTCTCTAGGAATAACTCCTTTTTCTACGAGAATAAAGCTAAGCAACAATCCCTCCAAAGCATAACTATAAAACTCATCAAAATCTTTAGATTTAATGTTACATTTTGATAAAGCTATCCTTATAGTTTCTTTTTTATCTTCTACAATTTTATTAAATTGTTCTTCTTGTTGAAACGTTAATTTATAACTCATAATTTTCACCTCAAAAATTTTTATTTGAGGCGCCTCAACTATTATTATACAAAATATATAGCTTTTACTCAAAAGATAACTTGTAGTATTTGTTAAAAATTTTGGTTTTATAATGTTTTTTATGAGTTGGTTATATTATGTTTTTTCGACACAAAAATGTTACAGACAAGTTATTATTAAGCACTATACATCAATAACTGTTTTTTAATTGACTAATATTTTATAAAACACCATACACTTATTTTATAAATATATCTTAATATTTTTACCTGATTATAATTTGTATAATATTACTGAAATAATGAAAATATATGGGAATTATATCATTTTGCTGAAATCAACGAAACATAATATAGTTATGTACCGCTACAACTGCAGCTACTAATAAAAACGATACTCTAAACAAAAATTAAGACGACTCTCAAATCATGATTTCTGAAGAAAGAACCATTTTTGAGAATCGTCTATTATTTATATATCGTGTTTGTTTTTTTACGCTTAGATTGTTTTGTTGAATTATTAAAACTTTAAATTATAAAGCAGAATAATATTTATTAATACCTTTAACTATTCCATCTACTAATTTATCTTGATAACTAGATTGTCTTATTTTTTGTGATTCTGAATAGTTATCCATATATCCTAATTCTATTAATATTGCTGGTTTTGCCGTTTCACGTAATACTGCAAATGTGTTACGTTGAACCCCTCTATTAACAGCACCTGAGCTTGCTACTACGTTAGAATGTACACTTTCTGCTAAAAGTTTACTCTTTCTAAGACGCTCTGGATCGTTGTGCATATCTTTATTTATTT